>QHRJ01000368.1 GCA_003220075.1 Verrucomicrobiota bacterium | reverse complement strand
GTCGTATTCTTCACTCCAGGAACAGGGTTTCAGGTGAGCGCCAATCTTATCAACCCAACAAACACCCCGGTCAGATTTGGGAATATCAACATTGTCTATCCCGCGCTCTTTACCACGTTCAGTCCCCAGCGGCTCTTTAGCGCCTTGCAGAGCAAAATCACGGAAAACCTTTTCTTTATACCTGGAACTACACATTCGGCAACGGTCAAAGGGTTCGGCGCCGTATTCACCGACGTGAATGATGGCCATAGCACGAAGATCGAGTACTTCGATGTTGCCGGTAACTTGCTGTTAAGCCGGAACGTATTGCCCGGACCTACTAATCGCGGAAGCCTTTCGTTCTTGGGAGTCGGATTTGACACAGCTAGCGTCTTCCTGGTCCGAATTACCTCTGGCAATCGCATCTTGAAAGTACCCAATCTGGATGTCGTCGTCATGGATGATTTTATCTACGGCGAGCCACAGGCCCTTGTTCCTTAGCGGGGCCTGCGGCGCCATTCCTAACAATCGCGGGGAGTGGGAGCGCCTTCATCGGCGCTCCCCTCACGCGAGGTGGTTGGGGCAGCTTCGACGCGCACGCCAAAACATAGTCATGCTCCAACTAAGACCTACGTGTGAGAATTGCAACGCTGCGCTTCCGCCAAATTCCGCGGACGCGATGATTTGCACCTTTGAATGCACTTTCTGTCGTTCGTGCGTCGAAAACATCCTAGACATTACGCCGGGCTGGTCACATCCTCACACCAGAAACAGACTTTATGCACGGCAAAGCTGGATAAGGTTGAGGTGAATCAAAAATAAGATTCGGGCTCCCAACAAGAAACGAACGAAAAATATGTATAACAAAGAAAACCTCGCCAAGCTGAAAAAAATGGACGGCCTCGCGCCGGAAGTGATGAAGGCCTTTTGGGTATTTGACAAGGCGGCCGTTATTGAGGGAGCAATTCCTGTAAAGTACAAGGAGCTGATTGCCGTCGCCGTTGCGCTCACCACTCAATGTCCGTATTGCATCGACATCCACAGCGGTAACGCCCGCAAGGCAGGTACGACCGATGCCGAGATGGTCGAAGCCGCGATGATCGCCGCCTCCCTGCAAGCCGGAGCGGCAGTCACACACGCGACGCACGCTCTGCTAAATTAAACCAACGCCGCGTAACCATGCGCTGCGCGCTCTGGTTCCAAGCGTGGCCCCTCGCGGGCCGGATCGCTGAGCTTTTGTCGTCCCGTCGCCGGTCGGGATTTTTAACAACCGATTGCCGGCTGTGCTCCCAGGGACGGCGCAAATGAATGACCTCACTCAACTGCCGACAGTCGAGAGCAAAGCCGGGAATGATTCAAATCACATGACCCACCATTCAAACCTATTGGCGGGGATCCGTAGCGCTGCGCGATTGCGTCATAGCACCTTGCGTAGCGCGATATTCGCGCAACTCAGCGAGCTCACTGCGGGAGCCGTCGGCATTTGCCGTTTGCTCAGTCAGCTTGGCGTAGTAATGGTCTGCCTTTTCTTTTTCTCCAATCTTTTGTGCTGCCTGCGCGGCGCCATATAGACCTCGGAATCGTCCGGGATAGATTTTCAGTGCCGCCTCAAATTCCCGCTGCGCTTGCTTCGGCTGATCCAGTTTCAGCAGCAAATCGCCCAGTTGTTCGCGAGCCGGGACCAGCGCGCCGGGCGAAACGGGATGTTTGCCGAGAATGTCTTCCGCATCTGCCGCGCGGCGCAAGAGATTAACGGCCTCGTCTTTCTTACCTTCGCTGTACGTAACGCAGGCTGATGCTGCCTGGATTTGCTGGTCGAGTTGTCTCTTGAAATAATCAAGTCTTGGATCCGTCGACGAATCGCGCAATTGCTGCATCCGATCGATCGCCTTGCGTGCACCTTCGATGTCGCCGGTATGCGCTCGTCCGAGCGCGTGAGAATATTCAATAAGGCCTTCGAAGGACGGAAAAGAAGACCAGTGCGGCAATTCCGGAACGGGCAGCGTCGCCGCCTCGGACCAGGCATTGCGCTCGAGCGCATAACGCGACGGGATCGCAGCCAGAGCATAGGCTGCGCTAAATTCCAGCTCCGGATTGGTTTTGCGGACGGTAGCGGTGAAATCCACGATTTTCTTGGCCTTGTTATCCTGCCCTTCCTGCAGATACGAGTAGGCCATGTAGTCGAGTGCGTGCAGTTCTT
>QHRJ01000103.1 GCA_003220075.1 Verrucomicrobiota bacterium | reverse complement strand
CAAGCCGAAAACATTTCCCTCGCGACTACAAATGCCGGCAATGTTCTCAATCGACCCGTTCGGATTCGATTCCGGACTGGTCGCACCAGTCACATCGCAATAACGCATCACCACGCGTCCGTTCGCATTCAATTCGCGCAATGTGTTCGGGTCGGCAAAATAACAGCCTTCGCCGTGGGCGATTGGCATTCGCAGGATCGTCCCCTGCGGACAACCGTGCATAAAAGCGGAGTCAGGCAGTTCGATCCGCAGCTGCACCATGTCGCAAACGAACCGCAATCCGCGGTTACGCACAAGCGCCCCCGGCAACAATCCCGCTTCGCATAACACTTGAAATCCGTTGCAAGTACCGAGCACGAGACGGCCTTCTTTCGCCGCGCGCACGACCTCGTTCATGATCGGCGAAAAACGCGCGATGGCACCGCAACGCAAATAATCGCCGTAGGCAAAACCGCCCGGCAAGACAATGGCATCAAAGCCCGCCAGCGAAGTCGCTTTGTGCCAGACGTATTCCGCGCTCAAGCCGTCGAGCCCATTGATGGCACGAAGGCAATCCTGATCGCAATTGGAGCCAGGAAACTGGATGATCGCGAATTTCATCTAAGCGTGAGCGAGGCGCGTGGCTCGTCGTTCTTCGTGATAATCATTTACCACCAGACAGGCGTGAATCACTCCCGGAATCCATCCGAGCAAGGTCAGCAGCAAGCTGAGGAAGAAACTGGCAATCCGTCCCGTTAGCAACACCGCCAGCGGCGGGAAAACCACGCAGAAAAAATAACGCAGCGTTTTCATTCTTTCACCAACTGATAGTCTTCGATGACCGGATTCGAAAGCAAATCGCGACAAAGTTTGTGCAAACGCGCCTCCACGTCGGCGCCATCGCGCTCAAGGTCAATCTCCAGGTATTTGCCAATCCGGACATTTTTCACCTCGCGCATCCCGAGATGCTGCATCGCCTCCCGTACGGCCGCGCCCTGCGGATCGAGCACGGCGGCTTTCGGCATCACTACCACTTTGGCTTTCATCTTTTCAATCTACGAGCGCAAGGCCGACGCGACAATGCTCTTCTCACGCGAGAAATTTCTTTCAAAGCTCTTCTTGCCGCGCTAGTTGTCGCCGCCAATGGAAGCACCTCCCATCATGCAAACGCCACCGCCCGCGCCGCGCGGGATGGGTTGCTTCGCTAAAGGCTGCCTGACTCTGATCATCGCTGGCCTAGTTCTGGTGGCCGTTCTTGTCGGTGGCAGCCTTTTTGTGCTGAACCGCGCCATCCACGTTTTCACGTCAACTGAGCCAGTCCAGATCCAGTTACGACCGGCAACGCCGGCGGAACTACAAGTGGCGAAAGCGAAATTGGACACGCTTCGCAGCGCGGCGAGGAACCATCAGGAAGCTACAATTGAGTTCAATGCCAATGAGGTCAACGCTCTGATTGCAAATGAACCAGAGTTCCGCGGAGCGGCCGGCCACGCGCGGGTAGCCATTGCCAACTCTATTGCGTCGCTCGATGTGAGCGCACCGCTCGATTCGATGCGCTGGAAACGACTTAGGGGCCGCTGGTTCAATGGAAATATTCAGTTCGGCTTCAGCTATGTGGACGAAAATTTTAGCTTCGGCATCCGTTCAGCCGAAGCCAATAGCCATCAATTTCCAAGGGCGATCCTGACCAGCGACTTTATGCAATCGTTCAATCGCAGTTTTAACGAAAGCTTCCACCGGGAATCGGGCAAGCACGCCGACGCCAACAATCTTTGGCGGCACATCAAAATGGCGTCATTGCAAGGTGACAAGTTGGTTGTGACGACCCGAGCGATGTAACGGTCCGTAGCACAGCCATCTTGGCTGTGGGGCCAACGGGCATCTTGCCCGTTAGCGGACGGACGCGCGCCGTCGTGTCCCAAAAATTTGAGCGCCGACGAGCATGCGCTGGCTTTAATTTTTCCCATTTCTAAGTTGGGTGAGCTAAACTTGACGGCTTAAAGCCGTCAAGTTTTCGGGTTTGAAATCGCGTACGGTATTGCGAGAAGAATTTGTAGTTAATTTTCCCGAATCACTTCGCGCGGATCTTTGTCCTGCCGCAATCCCAAAAAAACCGGCTGCCGCAACTTTCGATCACGTGTCCACTCGGCAAACTTGACCTGGCAAACAAACTTCGGGTTTACCCAGGTGTATTTTCGCATTTCGGCAGGCGTGATTCCCTGCACCCATTCGCCGTTTTGTTTCGAGGGCAGATCAGCAAAAGGACAAGTGCTCCGCTCTTCCGCGTGCATTTTTTTGTACAGAGTGCTGAGCAATTTGGAGTCGAAACCGGTGCCGACTTTGCCGGCAAAAAGCAATCGCCCTTTATCGTAATAACCGACCAGCAACGCGCCGAAATGCTTACGCGCACCTGCCGGCGGAGTGTAACCACCGATGACAAATTCCTGCTCGTTCACGCATTTCAATTTGATCCAAGCCCCGCTGCGGCGGCCGGGTTCGTAAACGGAATCGCGTTGCTTGCCGATGAGACCTTCCAAACCGCGCCGCTTAATTTCCAGGAGCAACGTTTTTGCGTCATTGCCAAGCGCTCCCGAGAAACGAATGATGTCGTCCGAAGGCGGGACCAACCGTGCCAGCACTTCTTTCCGCAGAGTCAGCGGCAGCCCTATCAAACTGCGGCCATTCAGCTGCAAGAGATCGAACACGTAAAATGCCAGCGGCGCGTCTTTGCCGTCCAGCTCCGCCCGCTGCAAAAGTTGAAACGACGAACGACCTTCTTCATCCATCGCGACGACTTCGCCATCGACCACGCATTCATCGGCCTCAAAATCCGCAGCAGAGCGCGCAATCTCAGGGAAGCGATCATTCAGCTTCTTTTCGTTGCGCGAAATCAATTGCACCGCCCGCCCGTTTTTAATCGCGAGCGCACGAATGCCATCGAATTTCAATTCGTAAACCCAATCGCCCGTTGTCGGCGGATGCTCCAGCAGTTTGGGCTTCATCGGCTCAATGAAGCGCGGTTTTGTTTTCGGAAGATCTTCGAGATTCCCGAGCTGGTCAGATTGAGAAACTGCCCAATGGCCGCTTCGGCTGCCGATTCTTGATTTCGGCAAGCGACGCGCTTGCCCTACAGTTTTACTTTCGTCTTTTTTTTTAAGCGATGCGCTTCTCGCTACTTTTGCAATACGCGCTTTGAACGAATCTTTCTCATCGACGCGATTGGATTGCCATTCTGCATCTCGCGCCGAGGCGATTTGTTTCATTGTCCGACCGGTTTTGACCGATTGGTCGTCGCGCTTCTTTGAAATCGGTTTGACGCCGCCTGCGGTCTTCATCAAAAGCCATTGGTTCTTACCTTGGTCCGAGCGGATACGAATAAGCGCCCATTCCCCCTTCGCTTTTTCGCCGTGTAAAATGACGTGTAGTTTACCTTTACGCACTGCCTCCACCGGATCGCCCGGCGGTGTTAGTTCATAGGTGCCGCGGTCCCAAACCATCACCGTGCCGCCGCCATATTGGCTTTGGGGAATGATGCCCTCGAAATCGGCGTAATCGATCGGATGATCTTCCACTTCCACCGCGAGATGTCTTTCTGCCTGCGCCCACGGTAATCCTTTGGGCACTGCCCATGATTTTAAAACCCCGTCCATTTCCAGCCGGAAATCGTAGTGCATGCGGCGGGCATCATGTTTTTGAATGATGAATCGATTGGCGCGTGCTTTTCGCGCGCGCGCTTTGGCCGCACCAGCCGGCTCCGCCGTCTTCTTGAAATCCCGCTTCCGTTTGTACTCGCCGAGCCCCATCAGAGATTAATTTAACCGGGGATGACGCGGATGAAACGGATTTCGATCCGAACTCGTCGCTGAGGAGATTTAGGCAGCGGCTTCAGATGCTGGCGCTACAGCGGCGTCGTGTGCCAGTGCTTCGCCGACGAGGTAACGCGTAAAGCGGCGAATAACAATGTTCTCGCCCAATTCCGCGATCTTGGCGCTGACTAATTCCCTGATCGTCTGATCAGGATTCTTGATGAACCCCTGCTCCAGCAAACAAACCGTGCTGTAAAATTTTTCCAATTTGCCGTCCACAATCTTGTTCATCACTGTTTCCGGTTTGCCCTTTACCTGCACTTTGTAAATTTCGCGCTCGGCTTCAATCAACGCGCCCGGGACATCGTCACGACTAACGTAGAGCGGATGCGCCGCTGCGATGTGCAAGGTGATGTCCTTTACGAAAGCACGGAAATTCTCGTTCTTGGCCACGAAATCGGTCTCGCAATTTACTTCCACCAACACCCCAACCTTCCCTTGCAAATGAATGTAGGACGCAACAATTCCTTCCTTCGTTACCCGCGACGCTTTCTTGCTCGCGCTCGCGATGCCTTTCGTACGCAAAATGACTTCCGCTTTCGCCAGGTCGCCGTTCGCGTCGGTCAAGGCGCGCTTGCAATCCATCATCCCTGCGTTGGTTCGGTCGCGAAGTTCCTTAACGATTTTTGGATCGATCTGCATGTTTGACACGTTAAATGGTTAAAACGTTAAATTGACAGAGCAGTTACTAATCACGTTCACGGAACTCGATCCACGTCTGCCTTAGGCGGAAACCCCCGCCATTTCGGCCTGGGCCGCGACCGGAGAGTCGCCGCTGGCTGACACGATCGCGTCAACCAGTTTCTGCAAAATCACCCGGATGGCGCGAATGGCATCGTCATTGCCCGCAATCGGATAATCAATGATTTCCGGATCGGCATTGGTATCGACGATCGCCACTGTCGGAATATTAAGCCGGCGCGCTTCATTGACCGCGTTCTGCTCCCGAGTTGTGTCGACCACGACGAGCGCATCGGGCAGTTGCGCCATTTCCAGAATGCCGTCGAGGTTTCGCCGCAGTTTGGCGCCTTCGCGATTGAGCGCCGCGATCTCCTGTTTTCCCATCTTTTTAAACGCGGGCGATTGTTCGATCTGCTCGATGAATTTCAAGCGCCCGATGCTTTTGCGAATGGTTGCCAGATTGGTCAACGTTCCGCCCAGCCAGCGTTGATTGACATAAAATTGCCCGCAGGCCAAGGCGGCTTCTTTCACCGCTTGCTGCGCTTGTTTCTTGCAGCCAACAAACAAAATCTTCCCGCCACGCCGCGTCACTTCCTGCAGAAACTGGGTCGCGCGCTGCAATTGCTTTACCGTTTCATCGAGGTTGATGATGTAGATCTGGTTTTTTTGCTCGAAAATGTAGGGCCGCATCTTCGGGTTCCAGCGCTTGGTCTGGTGCCCAAAATGCACGCCGGCCTCCAAAAGTTCCGGCACAAGTTCAGTCGTATCTGCCATAGGGAAAATCAACGCGCCCGCCGACGGGCGAGCGGACGTGGAAGATGCCGTAAGGCTGCCTCGAAGGCAAACGAAAATATGGAGCGAAAAAGCAGTGGAATAATGGAGTAATGAGTTGGAACGCAACGCCCATCAGTCCATCACTCCGTATTTCCTCCCGTCGGCTCGACGGAGTCTCGCCCTACCAATTACCCGCTCCAC
>QHRJ01000102.1 GCA_003220075.1 Verrucomicrobiota bacterium | reverse complement strand
TCAAATCTTCACGGCGCAGCTCGTAATTGGTGAAATTCGCCTTGGCGTAATCGTCATAGATCGCTTCCACGACCGACACGATCATCTCACTCGGCGGATTTGGTTTCCCTTTCGGTGCAATTTCATCGAGTGTTTGCGCCAGTTGTTCCCACATTTTCTTTGAGCGCATGCTCACATTCAATTTGAGCAACCGCTCACCAATGCTGTAGCCGCGGATTCTGTCCGCGGATGTTTCCGTAGCCGGAGTCGTTGACCTCGGTCCGCGGTCAGCGACCGCGGCTACAGGAAGCGGCGAAGCCGCAAACTCTATCTCCCATCCCTTCCACAGATTTTCCGCGCTCTTACCGCCGATGCCCGGAAGCAATCGCGCCATTCGCTTAAACGCGACTTCGTCGTGCGGGTTAACAACGAAACGAATGAACGAGGCGACGTCTTTAATGTGGGCCTGTTCGAAAAATCGAATTCCGCTGGTGATCTGGTAGGGAATGCCGCGGCGGGACAGTTCGAGCTGCAATTCGACCGCGTGATAATGCGCGCGATAAAGCACCGCGATTTCGTTTAACTCCACTCCTTCATCGCGCAGCTCCAGGATTCGTTGAGCGAGGAATTGCGCCTGTTCGCTCCCATCGTTCAGCGCGATCAGCGCTGGCTTCATCGCTTTCGAGTCGCGCGTCGCGCTCAGGTTC
>QHRJ01000101.1 GCA_003220075.1 Verrucomicrobiota bacterium | reverse complement strand
TTCACCACGAAACTGAAAATGTCAGCCAGCACGTCAGCCTTTGGAAACCGCATTTCCTTGGGATCAATTCCGGAGCTCGCCACCACCGTCGCAATCAAATCTTTCTGATCTTCACGGTCCATGATGGTGAAGCCGGAGGAATAACCCAGCGCGCTCCCGTGCCGCCGCAGCATCCGATTGCCGATCGAATGAAAAGTCCCGCCCCAAATCCCGGCCGCATCCACCGGCAACAAATTGGACACGCGATCGAGCATTTGGCGCGCGGCTTTGTTGGTAAAAGTGAGCAACAGAATATTGCGCGCGTCCACGCCGTTCTCGAGCAAATAGGCGACACGATAGATCAGCGTACGCGTTTTTCCCGATCCGGCACCCGCAATCAGCAACAACGGCCCCGGGGGCGCCGTCACCGCCGCCAACTGCTGCTCATTCAATTCCGACGCGTAATCGATCGCCCCGCTAAAGGATGAATGCGTCCGTTGCAGGGTGTATTGGCGAGACATGAGATGATTACGCTGCGGTGACAGGGCGCGACCTTCAACGGAAATTTCTGCGCAAGGCAGGGCGGTTCATCCAAACCGCCGGACGATTTAGCGCCTCTACCTCACCCTCACTTTACACCAACCGGAGCGTCCGTGGTCGTCTAGCGCGGTGAGATCGTAATCGCCCGGCGCGGATTTCCAGGAAAGGACGTCGGCGGCGTTGCATTTGCCGAGAAACGTTTTGCCGGCAAACCAGTAAACGTCGCGCACGTCCGCGTCCGCTTTTGCTCGTAGCGGGATCGCTGTTGCCACAGCAAAGAGAATTTCGCTGTTGGGCAAAGGCGAGACAATCCGCGGAGAATTTCCCGAACGGGCAACGAATTCGCTCGCTGTTCCGGGCAGGAATGGTGGTGGCGATCGGCGAGCGACCCCGGCGCGCTCGAACAATCTTAGCAAATCGCTTGGCCAGAATTCATAGGTCTCGCGCCGGATCTCGCGTGTGCCGTCATCCGTCGCGAGACGCAAGCCGGTCGCAGCGTCCACCAGCACTTCGCGGTGCACCTCACAGGTTTTGATCGGCGAGATTCCCGGAATAAACCAGCCTTCAACGCGATCATGGCAAAACGCGTTCGGCAGATCGCCTGAGACTGCGCAAAACTCGACTCGCTTCAAATTCGCGCCTGTAGCCGGGGTCGCTGACTCCCGCCCGCGGACAAAGTCCGCGGCTACAAAATACGCATTCGCGCCGGGTGCCGACAAATGCGTTTTGCCTGGCTTTGGCCAGTTCGCGCGCAAGCTGTCGATGATTTGAAAGAAAAGTGGCGCTGCCGCGGTGCGTCCAACAAAGGCGCCGTTGGCATGGCCGTCGAAATTGCCAATCCAAACCGCAAGCACGTAATGATCGAAAACGCCGATGGACCAGGCATCGTGAAATCCGTGTGACGTTCCTGTTTTCCAGTAAACCGGCACGGAATTTGTGGCGTCGGCGCAATTCATTTCAGGCCGCGGAACATTGCCGAGCATTTGCAAAGTGAGAAACGAAGCCTCGGGCGAAAGGATTCGGAGTCCACTTCTTGAAATCGGATCGCGCGAGGTGCGACGCAGCAAGCGCAGTTCGCCGTTGTTCCCCAGAGCGGCGTAAAGCTGGACTAGGTCTTGCATCGTTACTTCCGCGCCGCCCAGCGGCAGCGCGAGCCCGTAATGAGATTCCGGTTCAGGAAGCGGTACGCCGGCGCGTCGCAGAAATTCATAAAGATTTGGACGCGAAAGTTGCGCGGCGAGCGAGACGGCCGGGACGTTGCGGCTGCGAGCCAAGGCGTCGCTGGCGCGAATCGGACCAAGAAAATCGCGATCGAAATTTTCCGGATTGTATTCGCCAAAACTGCGCGGCGCATCCGCCAGCACGCTGAGCGGGTGAATGATTCCCTGTTCCATCGCCAGCGCATAAACGAATGGCTTCAAGGTGGAGCCAGGTGAGCGCGAGCTGCGCGTTCCATCGACCTGGCCATTGATTTCTTTATCCCGAAAATCGGCGGAGCCGATTTGTGCGAGGACATCAAGCGTTCGGGTATCGACCAGGAGCACAGCTGCGTTTTCAATTCCGCGTGTGCGAGTGGCTGCAACATAATCGGAAACGCGGCGTTCGATCAGGCGCTGCCTCGCCAGATCGAGTGTGGTCACAATTTCGCGATTGGCTTTATTGGTTTCCAGCACTTGTTGAACGAAGTGCGGCGCAAGGAACTCCGTGTTTCCGCGCGCCTGCGCACGAAACAAACGATTGGAGAATTCCGCATCGACATTAGGCGAAACACGATCGTGCCATTTGCGTTGCGCATTGTTCAGCAAACCGTTTTCGCGATCAATCAACAGAGCGCGGCGCGTCGGACTCTGCGGAATCACGCTGAGTGCAATCGCTTCCGGCCGGGTCAAACGCGCTGCTTGTTTGCCAAAGTAAATCTCGCTCGCGGCGTCCGCGCCTTCGATGTTCCGGCCATAGGGTGCGAGATTGAAATACGCCTCCAGAATTTCCGATTTCGAATAATGCCGCTCCAATTCCAATTCGCGCAGAATTTGCACCGCCTTGCCCGCAACGGTTCGCGTTTGCAAATGAAAACGCAGACGGGCGAGTTGCATCGTGATGGTTGATCCGCCGGTGCGCGCGTGCCGGGGCAAAATGCTTGTAACCGAGCGCAGCAGCGCCACTGGATTGATGCCGGGGTGCTGCGCGAAGTGTTTGTCTTCGAATTGCAACGTTGCCTGGATTAATTCCGGCGAGATTCCGCGCAGCGCGGTCTGCACCCTGAATTTCTGATCCGCGCTTAACGTCACCCGCAGGAGATTGCCGTCGCGATCGCGCACACATTGCGAAAACGAAATCCCATCGAGTAACGGCGGTTTGGGAAGCGCGAGCCAAACCAAAATGGCGCAACAACTAATCATCACCGGCACACGGAGCGTTTTCTTGAACCATCGACTTCGCAGCGCCATCATCCCGAGCGAAGCGAGGGACCTCGCCCACCCCCTCAACGCCCAACTTACAAAGCGTGCTCTATCACCATTTGAGAGGTCCCTCTCTGCGTTCGGGACGACATGTGTTTTCACTGCGCGTAGTTCGGAAACTCATTCGGTAACAATGATTCTTCCGCCGACGCTGCGGCCTTTCACCCCGCGATCGTACATCGATTGCGCGAAGACTGGGGGAACAATGAACTCGCCGCGATTGCACGATTTAATGTCGTAATCGATTTGGAGGGCGGAGCGCGAAGCTGTGCCGAAGAAAACGACGCGATCTTCGCGGACATCGACGTAATCGATTCCATGAATGGACGACACTCCCGGTCGCAACGAAGAATCGACAACTTCAAATCCGCCGGGCAGCAGATCGATGATCGCGACGTTGGTGAGCGCGATCGGTTTCAAGCTGCGCATGTGTAATCGCACATGGACGGCTTCGCCCAGATGAGTTTGAGTTACCGCCCGACTGTTCCTGTCGAGGAACTCGCGATAAACTTCGAGTCCGTCCGCCAGCGCCTGATCTGGAACCGTTCCATCGAATCCAGCTTCGATTACCTGGAAAAATGCGCCCGGACCGCCAATCGACATCGAGGCGCGGAAACGCAGCGCCTTTGCCCGGGCGGAAAAATCGGCGCGTTGCAAGAGTTTTGTTCCGCTTTTCAAGCGGGTTTCCGTTTTGTTTTCGCGTAGCTCGACGATGCTGAGTTCGGGAAGGTTCTGCGCGACGACTTTTGAATAAGCTTTCAGCGCGGCAACAGCATAGGCAGCCGATAAGGTGTTGAATTCGCCTTCACCGATCGGACGCGAGATTTTTTCGAATTCCTTCGCTGAAATTTGGCGGAGTCGCGCGGGGAAATGCCGCGCCAGGATCGCGATATATTGTGAATCGGCCCCAAGCGGTTGACAAAAGTCGTTCCAATCAAAAATACGCGGATCGCCGAGCCGATACTTGGCGATCAACCGCTCGGCTTCCTCGTCCTGGTGCAGGAGCTTGAGCGCGCCAGCGAGGTAAACGCCGGTGACATCTTTTGGCCAATCCGGCGCGCGATATTTGTCGAGATAATCGCGCAAGTTAAGAATGTAATTCGTGGTGACGACGCCTTCGTGCGTGAGGACGTAAATGGCATAGGCCACTATTCGTGCGTCAGAAAAAGCCGACGGCTCGCGCCCGGCTATTGTTTGCAAGTTGCGTAAACCGGTCGTGAACATTTCCGATGGCGGCGGAAATCCAGCGGCCTTGGCCTGACTGAGAAAATCCATCACGTAAACCGAAACGAAGCTGATGTGCACACCGTTTTCCGGCGCCCAGTAACCGAAACCACCCTGATCGTTTTGCCGGCGGCGCAAGGTAGTGAAGGTTTTTTCCAGTTGCGCGCTTACTTCTGCGCGGTTCAGGCCGAAATCGACTTCATCCGCAAGCAGCAGCCGGCAAAATGCGGCGCTCGTGATTTGTTCGCTGCAACCATGCGGAAAATTTTTCAGGTAAACATCGAGTCCGTGCGCCAGACCGAGCGGCAAGGCTGAAATCGAAGCCTCGAGCTGGCGAAAGTCCGGGAGAAGCGCCCGATCAATCGAAACCTCCGTGCTGGTGCCGGTAAAACTTCCGCTGCGCACATCGGTCATGTACGGAACCGGTGGGCGAATGCTGAGCGTGGCACGCCGATGGACCTGCGCATTGCCGGCGCTGGCAGTGAAATTAATTTCACCCGAGCCGAGATGATCGTTTACGCGAAAACGGAAAATCACCGTTTGTTCTCTCCCTGATGCAATCCGCAATTTTTGAACTGCCGCGCCAACACCGGAAAGATGTGCCGACGTTGCCGTGCGCAATTCGATTTCCATCTCGGCTTCCAGGTTGTTTGCAACCGTGACACCGGTTTCGAATTCATCTCCGGGCGCGACCAGCACCGGCACGCTCGGCGTGATCACAAACGGTCCGCGAACCAGGGTTTCGCGCTCGGCCGAGCCGGCGGCGTCATCCGAAATCGCAACCGCCATCACCTTGAGGGTGCCGTCAAAAAAATCCGGCACATCGTAAACGACTTCGTGCGGGGTCGCGTCGGCCTCGAGAATACCGGACCAAAACACCACCGGCTTTTCCGTAATGCGCGTGAATGGGTTAAGCCGTTGAATGTCGCCGCCGCCACCAAAGGCCGAGATCGAGCGGAGCAGAGAAAATTCCGGAATAATCAGATCGACGATTTGCGCGGTCTCGACCCCGAGCGCGCACTTGCGAAAGAAGAAGCCGATCGGGTCCGGTGTTTTAAAATCGGTGACTTGCAAGATTCCCTCATCGACCGCGAAGAGAACGATCTTGCAGGGGCGATCTGTCTTGTAGGAAAGGCGAAGCGGTTCTCCCGGCTTGATCGTTGGCGGCGCTTGCAGATCAAGGGTAAGGCGGCGCTTTTCGATGTTAGCGGTGAAATGGACGACGCCGTAACTGAGCGGACTAATTGAGATTTCTTTTGCGTTCAGCGCGCGCACGAACGCGACATTGATGTAACCGCTACCCTCGAAGCCTTCCGGCACACGAATATGTTGAATGCTGCTGGCGGTATAGCTTTGGAACCACGCATATCCGTAGATCTTGTCGCGCTCGATTGTAATCAGCCCGCTGCCCGCATACGGAGCGGTGATACTGATCGCGATGTCGTCGCCGCTTTTGTATTGCGCGCGATCGACCTTTACTTCCAGCTCCGCATTTTTCTCTAACGAAGACGTAGCGTCGCCGTTCCCGACGATGCAATAATGCAACTGGCTAAGCCGTCGATTTTGATCGTCGCGAAGCTCAATCGCGTAGTTGCCTGGTTCGGAGGTAGGGAGCGCGTAATGCAAACCATTCGCCGAAATGGCGAGTTTCTCCGAATGCGCGAGCCGCTCTTTCAGCACCGAATGGTAAGCGAAGTTTCCGTTGTCTTGACGCGACAGCACGGAGACATATTCCCGGGCGATGAGATTGAGCGTGACATTTTCGACCGCAATGGGCTTGAGCTGCGGATCGACCGCGATGAAATCGAGCGCGCGCTGTTTGCTTGTTACAATGTAGTTCAAGTCGCCGTCCGCTTTTGCGCCAATCACGAATGGCAAATCCGAAACCAACGCGTTTTTCTGGATGGTCATTATCGGTTTTTTTGTCCCCAAGCTCGACCGACTGCGGGCGTCGTTCTTTTTTTTCCTCGAACGTTGGATCGCAGAAGATGAAATCACGAAATTCGGGGAAATTAAATCCGGCGGGTGAAAGATCGAGTTTGGCGGTAATGCGCCGGTCCGTTGCGGGCGTGCCGTACAAATTCGCCAGCAAAATTGACGCCCGCATTTGTTTCGGCCTGATCCAGCCATGAGCGGTTTCTTGGGAAAGCCGAGTCTCGATCTTCATTCGATCGGGCAAGAATTCTTTTACGTTTGCGACGGTGGAACCGAGAAGAGTGGAGCGCTTGTTGTTCTTGATCAGATAGGCATTGATCTGGTACGCCCCAGTCGGCGAGTCGTTGCTGGTTTGATAACTCAGCTCGAGGAAACCGGTCTCGGGTAAGGTGACTTTTTTCGTCCGTACCGGCAGGTCGCGCGCGTCCAGCACTTCGGTTTCGATTGGCAAGCCGGCGAGTTGCCCGCTCCAGTTGCGTTGTTTCACCACCAGCCCGGCATGAATTTCGTCGCCCGGCCGATAAACGCCGCGTTCGGTGAAAATGAAAGCATCAAGATCTTCGGCGGAAAGATTTTGGGCGCCGTCGATATCGAAGCGCGAAAAATTTAGCACCCGATCTTCCCGCGCGTAGGGAATGAAAGCGACGTCCTCGCCGTTGCGGGCAACAAATGCGACGGGCGTTTTGTCGCGCGTCAGTTTCTCCACTGAACGAAATGCAGCGTGACCATCCGCCGCCGTCGTTTCCTTCTGCAATGCGATTCCATTCTTGCCGATGATCTCGACGCTGGCATTCGCGATCGGACGCCCGCTTTGAATCGACATCAGAAAAACATCGCAACTGCCGCTGGCACTTTTCTTCGTCAGAATTCCAATGTCGGTGACGAGAAGAAAAAGGGTCTCCCGCACCGAGGGAATTACCTTGCGCTTGATCGGGTCCCAGCCGCGGGCGGTGAGGAAAAAGAGCCCGCGCTCGCTCCCGCCGTCGATTGGCTTGCGGAGATGCTCG
>QHRJ01000367.1 GCA_003220075.1 Verrucomicrobiota bacterium | reverse complement strand
AAGCGTCATCCCACACTTCGGGCATTTGCCTGGATAATCCGTTACAACTTCGGGATGCATCGGGCAGGTATATTTTTGCGCCCGGGACGAAGTCGACGACACCGAAACGCTCGACGATTGGATCGTCTGCGCGAAGACTGCGCTCGCCGCGCAGATCGTCGCGACGATCGACAATATTGAAATTTTGTTTCGCATTTTGAAATTGGTTGAAGTTGAAAAAGGAATGCCGTGCGCCGCAATGAATTCGCGACGCAAGGAACAGGACAACTGCTAATCCGAGATGACGGACCGCGTTGGTTAGGCGCGATGCGGCGGAGCGTGAGCGAGAAGGCTCCGCTGTAAAATCAATTCAGCGAATGTGCGGACGCCGGGCGGTCCCGTATCGAGAAACAATGGCGCCGGCTGGCTACGCGAATGAGCGATGAGCGCAAATTCTTTGAAGTAAAGATCGACATCGGAAAAATCAGTATCATTTCGTGTCCAGCTTTTTGCGACGGTCGGAACAACCGCGCGCAAAGTCTTGCAGCATTGCACTCCAACCAAATGCTTTTTCTGTTTCGCTGGTTTGGAATGAAAAGGACACGCGCTTTGCGTTTCGCCGACGGGAGCTGCGACCGCGCTAAACGCACAATGATTGGAAATTGCCAGCCACGAACAAATGGCAATCGCAACGGTTGCGGATCGTCCAAAATTCCGTTGCACCCGCGCTGTCATGCTCGATTTCAACTCGCGAAAGCTTTCGCAGTCAATCGTCCACGTGTCGCGAACGCTCAAATGTTTTCTTTTGGTCCGGTGATCGGCGCGATCGGCCCGGAAGGCATGCTTTCTCGTGGCACGACATCGGGAGGGGGAGGAATAGATGTCGATCTTGGCGCAGTTGGCGCATCTTGTTTAATCCGCGTTGACATCAACATGGCAGCGAAGAGCAACGCCGCCGCCAGATAATAAGGCGCGCCCGGCAGATGCAGGGCGTATTTCGGATCTATAAACCAGCTGAATACGCGCAGAAACAACCAGGGACCAATGATGAATGTGATCGAGCGCATGCTTTGCAGGGCGCCCTGCAGTTCACCTTGTTCCTGCTCGCTGACGCGATGCGTCATCATACTTTGCGCGGCCGGCATGGAAATATTCCAAAGCGAGATAATCGGAATCGAAGCGAAAAATTCCACACTGTTGCGAGCGATGCCCGCGACGAACATTCCGATCGCACCGAAAAACTGACCAATATAGAGCGTCGCTTTTTCGCCGAAACGTTTGACCATTCGTCCAGTCAGGAGCGCGGAGATCGCGCCCGTGCAGATGCCAACAACCATGAGCGAAAAACCGAGCAGAACGAGGGAACCCACGGGATTGGCCCGGCTTAACGAAAAATTTTTGCGGCGCTCGGTTGGAAGCGATTCGGGGACGAACAAGTAACCATAAAGCCAGTTCGTTAGACTCAATCCGGCGGACACCCAGAATGCCAGACGAGGAGTTACACTGCCAAGCAGACCACCAATCGCCGGACCGAAAGCAAACCCAACGCCAAACGCCATGCCGATCATTCCGAAAGCGCTCGCGCGTTTCTCTTTCGGCGTAACATCAGCGATGTACGCCATCGCGGTCGGGATGCTTGAAGTCGTGATTCCGGAAATGATTCGGCCAAGAAAGAGCCACCCTATGGTTGGCGCGAGCGCCATCACGACATAATCGAGTCCGAGTCCGAGGTTCGACAATAAGATGACTGGGCGCCGGCCGAAGCGGTCCGACAAGACCCCGAGCAACGGCGAACAGACAAACTGCATTAACGCAAACACGAGGGCGAACCAACCGTTCCAATTGGCCGCATCCGTCATTTTGCCGCCCAGAAAATCGAGAATCAGTTTCGGCAAAACGGGAATAATCAAACCCATCGCAAGAACATCGAGCGTCACGGTGACGAGAATGAAAATGATCGCGGCCTGGCGGTTTTTCATTAGATCGTCAACTGTAGAGGCGGCCGTGTCGGCCGCAATTATGATGACACCGCTTTCTTATCGCTCGCCGAAAACGGAAGTGCGCCAGAGCAAGATCCATGGGCGCGGATTATTTGCCAGGGCCGACATTGACAAGGGCGAGATCGTCGCGATGAAAGGCGGACACATTGTCGATCGCGAAACGTTGCGTCGTGAAATCACTCCGCGGCTTGGCCCGGTGGAGATTCAAATTGACGATCATCTCTTTATTGCGCCGGTCACGGAGGAAGAGCGTGAAAGCTCGATGCTCTACAGCAATCATTCCTGCGACGCGAACATTGGCATGCGCGGTGAGATTACATTCGTCGCGATGCGCGACATCCGCGCCGACGAAGAGCTCACCCACGATTGGGCGACCACGGACGACGATGATTACTCGCTTGAGTGCAAATGCGGCGCGCCTAACTGCCGCAAAAATCTCACCGGCAAAGATTGGCAACGCCCGGAACTGCAAAAACGTTACGCCGGATATTTCTCGGCGTATCTGGCACGAAAAATCGCGATGCTAGCTCCCGGACCTTAG
>QHRJ01000100.1 GCA_003220075.1 Verrucomicrobiota bacterium | reverse complement strand
GCGCAACCCGCGAGGAGCATCGCTATTCCAAACGCTGTGAGGCGGCGCATATGATCTAACGAGACGGAGATAAGCCGTGGGCGGGGTTGGTGACTAACAGAATGGCGAAGTAACGGGCCGGGGCCATCGGCTTCATCGATTGGTTAGGGAGAAACGGTGCCATCGCGCGTAAAGTACCCGCGGTTCGACCAAAAACACGCTCTAAGCAGCTTTTGATGAGTGTCTGTTCGCGTGCCACGAAGTCGTTTCTGCCTAACGAGTATTCTGCCTCAAAAATCTGCAATTAAAGGCAGATAAAATCTGTATAATCCGATTTTTCATTAAGCTGCCGCCCGTGGAAATGGAGTCATGGCCAATCTCATTTCTTGCTTGATTCGCCGGTTCGATGCAAGCGCAAACGGCGGCAGCTAATGTAAGGAGGACGGCCTACAATTGGAAGGGCAAAGCGGGGACAAAGAATATGAATGGGAGTGATTAAAAATCGAGGAAGAGGAAGAAAAATTGTTAGAGATCCTTCGACTCCGCTCCCGCCTTCGTCGAATTTCGGCGAGGCGGGCAGGATGACAAAATAAGCGCGGCGCCTAAACTTGATCGGCGCGGTTGCCGGGAGCGACGGTTTGGTTCGGGTCGGGCTGGGTGGTCGCGCCGGGTGTTCCCGGTTCGATTCGCGGCACGTTTGCCTGGGCGGGGTGAACTGATTTTTCTTCGGTCTTGCCCGCTTTATTCAGCTCGTCGCTAAATTCGTCTTTTGCCTTTTGAAATTCGCGGACGGCTTGTCCCATTCCTTTAGCCAGCTCAGGCAATTTTTTTGCCCCGAAAAGGACAAGGATGATCAACAGAATAATGATCAGATCTGGTCCTGCCAGATTCATGAAGCTCGCGAGCAAGCTCATAATACGTGTTAAACATCAGGCTGTCCGCCGAAGTTGCAAGGTAATTCGCAAGGAGACAGCGCCGAGAATCTTTGTCCGCTAAACACGGCGAAAGACGCTAAGATAATTCCAAGGCGTGATTCAGGTCCGGGGAGCGCACGCGCCCTCGCGTGCCCATTTCGGCGCCTCGCCGAAATGTTTGTCTTATCCAAACAAAGAACGTCGTTGGCGAGGCGCCAACGACAGCACGGGAGGGCGCGTGCGCTCCCCTGAAAAAGAGAAGCTACGGCTCTTAATCAATCTTCGTGCAGTTCCAGGCTTGCGTCGCGGAAGGGCTGGTGCTGTCGGTATCGGGCGAGGACGGCAACAAATTCGTCGGCCAATTCGCGGTTGCCTTCACGCTCTGCAAACGCGAATCCGCGCTCCGCTGTTGCGATGGCATCGTCGAATCGACCGGCTTCGGCGTAGGCCGCAGCCAAGGTGCGATGCAGGATCGGGTTGACGCCACCGGCTAGTTTCAGGGCGCGTTTCGCCAAGTCGACCGCGCGAGATCCGTTGCGGAGCGAGGCGTCGGGCGCAGTGGCGAACACCCATGCCAGGTTGCTCTGCGCGTTTCCGTCGTTCGGGTTTAATGCAAGCGCGGTTTCCCATTGCTCGATGGCGGCACCCGTCTGATGTTTCTGCACCAGCAGAACACCAAATGTGTTGCGGGCGCCGATGTTGTTCGGCTCGTTTTCCACTCGCGCGCTCCAGAAAAGAATCGCTTCGTCGAGGGGTTTCCCTTCCAGACCGATCGGTACTTCGCCATAAACACCCGCATTAGCGGGGCGAATTTCCGCTGCCGCGCGCGCGTGCTTGATTGCTTCTTCGGTTTTGCCCTCGGCGAAAAGCGAGGTCGCGAAGGCAAGATGTGCGCCGTCATTGTTTGTCGTCACCGCGAGTGTGTGCGGCCAAAGGGAATCGGCGTTGCGCCAGAACATCGTTTGATGATACGCGCAAGCACTGAGCGTGATGATGACAACGGCGGATGCGAGCGCGCCGATTTGTTTTCGAAAACGCCAGCCCGCCGTCAGTTCGGCAACCAGCCAGACGATGGCGATGGTGACTCCGACGACAGGCAGATAGGTATAACGATCGGCATGAGCTTGCCGGCCCACCTGCACAATTCCAATTACCGGGATCAACATGCCAACGAACCAGAACCAGCCTGTGAACAGGAACGGGAATTGTTTTCGATAAATGATCGCGATCGTCGACAGCGCGATCAGGAGCGCAGCACAACCGACGATCATTGGCAGCAGGAAAATTTTTTCCGGATATGGATAAAGAACAGCGAGATCGACGGGCCAGATCAGCTGACGCAAATAGATCGCGTAGGTAACAATTGCATTTTCGAGACGCAGCGAAAGGGAAAAACCGAAAGTGTCGATCTGACCGTGTTGGGCCAGCACCGTGGCAACGGCCGAGGCTGCGGCGAACAGGGCAAAGGGAATTTTTTCCAGAACCAGGGAAATGAGTTTTTCCTTTTGAAAACGATTCAGCGGCCAGTAATCGACCAACAAGAGCACGAACGGGATCGTGACCATCATTGGTTTGGAAAGCGTTCCAAGCGCGGCGGCAAACAACGCGATTAAATAGCGCGCGACGGATTTCCTTCGTGCGTAGTTGGACCACGCCAGCAGGGTAAGTGCAAAGAAAAAACCACTGAGAACATCTTTGCGCTCGGCGATCCATGCCACCGATTCCGCTCGCAGCGGATGAATGGCGAAGACGGCGGCGACAAATGCGCTTCGCCAGATTTTTCCAGTCAGCGAGTCGAGGGCAAAAAATAACATGATGGCAGCAAGGGTGTGAATGACGACGCTGCTGAAATGATGCAGGCCCGGCTTTACGCCGAACAATTGGCAATCGAGCATGTGCGAAAGGGTGGTGATGGGATGCCAGTTGGCGGCGTGAAAATGAGTGAAGGCCCATGCGATGTTGGAGACGCTGACCCCGCTGGTCACGCGACCGGAGCGATAAACGTAATCGTGGTCATCGTAACGGACCCAATCGAAGTGCGCGGTTTGCGCGAAGACAATCCAGACCAGCGCGGTAAGTGCGAGGACGATCAGAATTTTTTGCGTCTTCAAACTGAAGCGCAGACTATACACGGTGACGGGAGGCGCGAATTCCGCGGTGAGACGAGCGCTTACGGCCGCTTAATTGTAGGGGCGTTTGTGTAAGACGCACATCCATTCGAGACTTTTGGGGGCAGAAACGGAGTGCAACTCCGCTGGGCGCATAGGCTATCAAGCCTGTGTTCCGTCCCCGTCAACTGGCGCTAACAATCTGCTTTCAACTCAACTGATATTAGTTCGCTCGTTAACGCAGCGGGTCAGGAACACAGGCCTGCGGCCTGTGCGCCAAGCGGGCACGTTGCCCGCTTCCGGCAACGGCATTACCGGCCGAATAACCAATCGTAGGCGTGATGAATTTCTGCCACGACCGGGCCTTCAATCGGCGAATTATGATGTGCGCCGGGCAACGTGATCACCTGTTTCTCTCGGGCGAAGGAATCGACCACCAGGCGTTGGAATTTTGGTGGAACGATCTCGTCATTTTCGGCGAGAAGAAAAATTGCAGGGGCATGAATTCGTTTTGCATTCGCGACGCTATCGAGTTCGCCTGGAATTTGCAGGGCGACCGGTCCGGCCAGGAGCCAAAGATTCCACCAGCCGTAGTTGCGCAAGATTATTTGGCGCAATGGTGGCGGATTGTGGAGAACGAGACCGCGGACTTCGCGATTGGCCGCAACGTTCATTGCCACCGCGCTCCCGATGCTCGCGCCAAAAACGAAGATCGGCTGGTTCCCGGCTTTCGACTTCAGTGCATCGAAGGCGGCAAGCGCGGCGGGCGACATTCGTTTCAGACGTGCTGGGCCGGAGCTGTCACCGAAGCCCGGATAATTCATTCCCCAAACTTCGATGGCGCGTGCGCCGAAGGCGTCGGCTTCAAGTGCAACCCATCGTTCCGCGCGATCGGCGTTGCCGTAGAAACGCAAAACGTAGGCATCGACTCGATTGCGTTGTTGCGCGAGCCGCGAACGCGCCGTCCAGATTTCGAGTTCACCATTTTGGAATGGAATAGTCTGCCGCATTGCGCCATGCGCATCGATGCGTTGAGTTGTGGGAAAAAGAATTAGTTGATCGGGTAGTGGCATGCAAAACATCAGCGCGAGGTAAGCTACCAACGCCACAAGGAGATATCGTGCGCGTCTCACGCGATCGATGCAATTAATTCGGAAAGGCGCTTATCAGAAGCGCGCCTCCTCGGCTGTTGTTCGTGATCGCGTTCGCTGCAATTTTTCCGTTCCCAAACTCAGGTTTGGAAAGGAGAACGCAATTTGTCTGGGGAGCGCACGCGCCTCGCGTGCTCATTGCGGCGCCTCGCCGCAATGCTCTGGGGCGGGAAAAGTTTGCGATGGCGAGGGCGCCATCGCCAGCACGCGCGGCGCGTGCGCTCCCCGGATCAGAAAAGAGCATCGCTTCTCCGAATGCGCGCGCTCACACGTCGTAATACATCGAGAATTCGTAGGGGTGCGGTCTTAGCCGCAGGGCGTCGTATTCCTTTTGTTTCATCTCGAGCCAGTTTGTGATGAAGTCGGAATTGAAGACGTCGCCTTTGAGCAGGAAATCGTGGTCCTTCTCCAGCGCGGCGATGGCGCCACTGAGCGAATCGGGCACGCTGGGCACATTAGCGAGTTCTTCCGGTGGAAGATCGTAAAGGTTCTTATCGAGCGGATCACCGGGATCGATGCGGCTCTGGATTCCATCCAAGCCCGCGAGCAACAGCGCGGCGAAGGCGAGGTAAGGATTCGCTGCTGAATCGGGCGTGCGAAACTCAATCCGCTTCGATTTAGGATTGGCCGAGTAAGTGGGAATGCGGATCGCAGCGGACCGATTGCGCGCGGAATAAGCGAGATTGACCGGCGCCTCGAATCCGGGGACGAGCCGCTTGTAACTGTTGGTCGTCGGATTCGTGATGCAGGTGAGCGCCGGCGCGTGTTTCAAAATTCCGCCGATGAAAAAAAGCGCAGTGTCGGACAATCCCGCGTAACCGTTGCCGGCGAAAAGCGGTTTATCGCCTTTCCAAAGCGAGATGTGGGTATGCATGCCGCTGCCGTTATCGGCGAAGAGTGGCTTGGGCATAAAGGTGACCGTTTTGTTGTGCCGCTTGGCCACATTGCGCACGATGTATTTGTAGTACTGCATGTGATCGGCCATCTCTTTCATCGGAGCGAAACGAATGTCGATCTCAGCCTGACCCGCGGTCGCGACTTCGTGATGTTGGCGCTCGATCGGGACACCCGCCTTCTCCAGCTCGAGACACATTTCATTGCGAATGTCCTGCAAGGTATCGGCTGGCGGCACCGGAAAATAACCTTCCTTTGCGCGAATCTTGTAACCGAGATTAGGAAATTCTTCCCGCGCGCTATTCCAATGCGCTTCTGTGCTCTCGATCTGGTAGAAGGCG
>QHRJ01000366.1 GCA_003220075.1 Verrucomicrobiota bacterium | reverse complement strand
CCTGCGTTTCGGCGGATCAGAATACTTCACGTGAGTAACATAGACGTCTTGACGTCTTTATTGCAACGATCAAGTTGCCAATGCCGATATATGAGCGGGAAGCGACAACACTATCTCCCACAATTTCTTCAGCGCGGGTTCGCAAGCGCGAGCGATCGGGCGCGAACCTGGTACTATCGGCGAAGGGCGATACCAAAGGAGGTTGGTATTCGCGATGTGGGCGTTGAGGACTACTTCTACAGCGACTCCTCGAACACAACACCACTTCGATTACCGCCTTGGAGAACGGGGAATTTGGTAGTGCAATTCAGCAAATACGAGACGGGCAACCCGGGCCAATTAGTGCGCTCGACGTGCCGAAGTTGTTCGCCCATCTCGAAGTTCGCAGTAGGCATTTGCGTGCGGGATTTACCGATAGTTGCGAAATGCTTTGGGACGTAACTGTCGAGCTTTTGAAACAGCCTGAACTCTTGGCGGGACTTTTTCAGAGCCGGTATCGGCGTGACCCGACGTCAATCGTGCGTGAAGCGGAAAATCAACTTCGCGCGCGAAACCTGCCGACGGAATTTGCCGAGCAGATCGCGCAAACAGCGGCTGCGTCGCTGGCGACACCTTCTAGTAATCTCTTCGCGCCCTCCTGGGGCTTCGTTTTGCCAATGGCCGAAAAGATATTCAAGCCCAAACTACGCGAAGCCGTAAAAACTGCTCATCAAGATGCACTGAAGAAGAGTATTTCTCCGGCGATCAGAACGGAGCAGTATTAGCAGCTGGCTTTCCAATCAATCGACGTGACACCGAATGATCTAATTCTCGGTGATTCCGCCGTCAATAGAGAATTCGATATTGATCGTGGATTGCGACAACAAATAGCGCGTTGTTCGCACAACTTTTTTATCGCAGCCGAACTGTCTGATACTAACGCTGCGCTCGCGCGGGAGATCGGTAGAGCTGCCCTCCCGCTTTCGACTGAACAGCGTGGTGAAATCGCTGCTGAAGTGATTGGCGACGCGCTGGCTTGTTAAACACTCGACTGACTATGCAGCTCCTTTTGCCGAACTAATACATTTCCCCACAACCCGCGAAATACGTCGCGAACTGCTCCCAACCAAATTTTGACATCGACCGGACTTAAAGACTCGGCATGTTGTTTGCCCGCGCCTGATTTCCGCGACTTGTCAGCTCGGTGGACGATTTGATGCCGGCGCTTAGTTAGCTGATCAAGCCTTGGAAATAACTTTTCAATAGTCCAAACGTCTAAGCCGCATCGCTTAATGGCAGCTGCGATATCTTGCGTCGAGTTGAAGGTCGATCGATCCAAGTACGTCCGTACGGAAATACGGATAAGCTCATCCACGGGTTTGCCACGATGGGCCGCTAGACGACCGAGCAAAAACTTTTCTGGCCGACCCGCCGACGTCAAGCCGACCAGTGGTATGTCGTCCAATACGGAACCGTCGGCCTGGGGCAAAAAGTAAGCGCAAATCGATCGAATAAAATCTTCGAGTGTGGCGTGCGCGAATACCATAGCCGCTCGTAAAACATCGGCTGCGTGGACCGACTTTCGACGTTTTCCGCGACCGGATGTCGTTTCGTACAGCCTGATGAGGTTTGAGACCCGGCGATTTGACACAGTTCGCCACCTCTCTAGCTTATAAGTCTCGCGATAAGCGGGTCAGCTGCAATCGAGCGGCTGGCGTTCTTCCTGGCTCAGGGCCGAGCCGACTTTGGTCAGAATTGACGAGGGTCGGGTTTTGCCGTGTACCGGAGAGAGGATGTTGATCTTTGACAGTTTGGTTTCGGATTTCAAAAGGCACACACGACGTGTGAAATCCGAGATGAGCAAGTCAGCGAAAATTGAATTGTGCGTTATTTCGTTATTTTCTTTGATTAAAACTTTGGCTCGGTCTCACGATCGAGCAAAAGATTGAAAAGATCGGACGAACCTGTGTCGGCCTACGGGCCGGGACAGATTATCGAATGGTCAGATTTTGTCGGGGCTGTAGCAGCTGCCGACGCAAACTTTGAGGTCTAAAAGCCTCACCGTTTTTTACGGAGAGTTTGATTCTGGCTCAGAACGAACGCTGGCGGCGTGGATAAGACATGCAAGTCGAACGGGATTTTTTCCTGTAGCAATACAGGGAAAAGTCTAGTGGCGAACGGGTGCGTAACACGTGGGCAATCTGCCTTAAAGTGGGGGATAGCTCGGCGAAAGCCGAATTAATACCGCATGTGATCAGGGGAGACATCTTCCCGAAATCAA
>QHRJ01000089.1 GCA_003220075.1 Verrucomicrobiota bacterium | reverse complement strand
CCCTTCAGACGAATGCAACCATGCGTCCGTGGCACCGGATGCACGAAGCCCTGGTGAAATCCGTAGGCCGGTGAAAACTCGCACCAGAATCCCATCGGATAACCAACATAGCGTCCGGAAATATTGGAACCGGCTTCAGCAGGTACTACCTGATTGCCCTGAACGCGAAAACCATAGGAGCCCGAGCGCTTATCTTCTTCTTTCCGGTAAATGGTAAAATTTCCTCGCGGGGTCGGTTTGGAGGGAATGCCAACGCTGCACGCCACTGCCATTAGACAACGGTCACCTTCCATGACGTAAACATTCTGTTTCGAAAGCGACACTTTCACTACTACCTTCGATGGATCATTCGGTTTGTAAGCCGTCACATGATAGGGGCCGCCGCTCGCTACCCGCGATGTTTCGCAACTGGTGAAGATAAAAGGACCGCAAAGGGCCAGAAGAAAAACCGAGCGTTTCAACATTCGCATAATTCTCCGTAACTAATCAGGGCCGCTCGCTTTTTCAACTTAAGCCTGAGTCGTTGCGATAAAACCGTTTGCAACATGGTAGAGGCGATGCCATGGATTAGCCTCTGCCGGGGGAAACGGTCGGGTCGATGAAGGAATGGACGCGTTGCCAGCAAAATTGGTCTGACTAGTATGGACTTTTTCAGGGGCCTCTTTGGCCAGAACGGTTTCATGCCGCAGGGCCACTGCTACTTGTGGGATCCCGGCCTGATGCGGCTGCATCTGATCTCAGATTTTCTGATCGCGGCCGCTTATTTCATGATCCCATTTACGCTCGTTAATTTTGTTCGTAAGCGACGCGATCTGCCCTTCAACTGGATGTTCGTCTGCTTCGGCATTTTTATTTTCGCCTGCGGTATGACGCATGTGATGGAAATCATCACCCTTTGGAAACCTTATTATTGGGTTTCCGGAATCGTGAAAGCAATCACCGCCCTAGCCTCTGTTCCAACCGCGATTCTTCTTCTCCGTCTTGTTCCGGCGGCGGTAAATTTTCCGGGGCCTGCTGTCCTGCGCGCAGCCAATGAAGCGCTGATCGAGCAGACCAAGCTTTTGAATCTGATCGTCACCAGCATGGGTGATGGCCTGCTCGTAGTCGATCGTGACGGCGCCGCACTGCTTTCCAATCCGGCATTGCGTCGCATGCTCGGGTTGAAAGACGAGGAAGATGTTCCGAAAAATTGCTCCCAGGATTGCGGATTTTTTCATGCCGATAAGGTGAGGCGGATTGCACCGGCCGAATCACCGACTTCACGCGCCGTTGCAGAGGGACACGTTGATGACGAAGAAATTTTTATCCGGCACGGCGGTAACGTTGAGGGCTCGTGGGCGGATGTAACGGCGCGGGCGTTGCGCGATGAGCACGGCACCATCCATGGCGCGGTCGCCGTCTTTCATGATGTCACCGCGCATAAACGGGCAGAAGAGCAGCAGCGAAATCTGCTGCGGGAACGCGAAGCGCGAGCAGAAGCCGAGGCAGCGAATCGTGCCAAGGACAGGTTTCTCGCGGTGCTCGGCCATGAATTACGGACTCCTCTTACACCCGTGCTTGCAGGCGTGGAACTGCTCGAACAAAAGATCAACGCCAATGGCGAATTCAAAGGCACAATCGAAATTATTCGTCGTAACATCGAACTCGAAGCGCGCTTGATCGATGACATTCTCGATCTTACCGCCATCGCCAAGGGAAGAATCAACCTCGATCTCGGCACCGTCGATATTCACGCCACGGTGCGCGGCGCGCTGGAGATTTTCAAAACTGAGATCGCGCACAAGAAACTCCGCATCCACACAAACCTGGCCGCGCCAGAACATTTTGCCCAGGCCGATGATTCGCGGCTGATGCAGGTTTTTTGGAATGTCATCAAAAATGCGATCAAATTTACCCCGGAAGGCGGCGCGATTCATATCGAGTCGGCCAATGAAGGCGGAGAAGTCATTGTGCGTGTGAGCGACAACGGGATCGGGATCGAAGCGGAAGTGTTGCCACGAATTTTTGATTCCTTCGAGCAAGGGGTGCGTCGCGTCCAAGCCGGCCACGGTGGACTAGGGCTTGGGCTCGCCATTTCCCGCGCCATTGTGGACGCCCATCACGGGCAGATGGAGGCGAGCAGTCCGGGCCGGAATCTCGGAACGGTGGTAACAATTTCGCTTGCCACGATTGCGGTGCCCACCAGCACGAGCGAGCCGAAAGCGAAGCGCGATTCGACCGCTGCGACCTCAGCGGGTGATCTGCAAAAAGCGCGGCTGCGCATTCTTCTGGTCGATGATCACACTGACACGGTGATCACGCTGGGGGCACTTTTACGGAATCTTGGCTACGAAGTCGCGGGCGCCGAAACGGTCAAGCAAGCGCTGCAACTGGCGAAAGAATCGAAATTCGATTTGCTCGTGAGCGACATCGGCTTACCCGACGGCAGTGGCCATGATTTGATGCGCCAAATTCGGGCGCGACAATCGATTGCCGGAATTGCCCTCAGTGGATTTGGAATGGAAGACGATCTGGAGAAAAGTCGAGCGGTCGGATTCACCGATCACTTGATCAAGCCGGTTAATGTCGATCGATTGCAAGCGACGCTGCGCGAGATCGCGCGGAGCCAAAAGACAACCAACTAATTTACGCTGCTGATTTCGACGATTTCGCCTGGTCGACACCGGATCGTCAAAGCGATGGGGCGGCAGCAAATGCTGCAATCTTCGATCAAGTCTTGTTCGCTCTGCGAAGTATCGACCTCCAATGGGAAGGTTTCCCCACAATGCGGACAGGAAATATCAGCCGGCACCGTTAGTTGCATTTGTCGTTATGCCCCGTCTGATTTTTTCGCGGCGGCTTCGTCGAGCTTACGAAAGTGTAGCTGTTGAACACGACGTCCGTCGCTCTGCGAAATTGTGACCAGATAATTTTCAATTTGGACCTGCTCACCTGATTTAGGCAGATGGCCGAGGAGATGGGTCACGTACCCACCAATCGTACTCACGTCTGCGCTTTCTAATTCAATCCCAACCAGATCGCGTAGCTCGTAAAGCGCAAGCGCGCCGTCGACGGTGAACTCATTCTCGTTAATCTCACGAAATTCTTCTTTCTCGGTGTCGAATTCGTCCTGGATGTCGCCGACTAGCTCCTCCAAAACATTCTCCAAGGTCACCATTCCAACGGTGCCGCCAAATTCATCGACCACGATGGCAAGATGCGCGTGTTTGCTGAGAAAGAGCGAAAGCAATTTCTCCAGCGACATCATTTCCGGCACTGGAATCAGCTCCCGCCTGATGCGCAAAAGATCGGGATTCGGATCGCGCATCAGTGGCACTAATTCCTTGATGTGAATCAAGCCAATGGTGTTGTCGAGATGGCCGCGACAAAGGGGAAAGCGCGTGTGACGCGAGGCCAGCGCTTTTTTTACATTGTCCTCAAAGCTCTCTTCGATGTTGAGAAACACAACCTGCCCGCGCGGCGTCATGATATCGCGCACGACACGTCGACGCAGATCCAGCGCGTTCACCAGCAGATCGCGGCCGAGGGGAGAGACCTCTTCGGATTCTTCGCTTTGATCCAAAATCAAACGCAACTCTTCCTCGCTGTGGGCCAGCTCCGTCGCAGCCACTCGTTTAATTCGGAGCAGACGAATAAGGAGAAGATTGGACGATTTGTGCAGCAACCAGATGGCAGGCCGGAAAAGGAAATAAAATCCGCCGAGGGGTCGTGCCAGCGCGAGGGCGACGGGCAGGGGATTACCAATGGCAATGTACTTCGGTGCGAGCTCGCCAAAGACGATGTGCAGAAAAGTGATCCCGACGAAGGCTAGCGCGATCGAAATGGACGTTACCACGGCGTGAGAGTGAATGCCGGCGAGCGCAAAAAACGGTTGCAGCATTTCAGCGAGATATTGTTCGCCCAGATATCCGAGCGCGAGACTGGCTAGAGTAACACCTAGTTGAGTCGCGGAGAGATAAGCGTCCAGATGGGCACGAATGTATTTGGCGAGACTGGCGCGCAGGTTTCCTTCTTCTACCAACGTGTCGAGTTGGCTGCTGCGGACTTTAACGATGGCAAACTCGCAGGCGACAAAGAATCCGTTCAGCGCCACCAAGACGGCAATGACCAGCAGTTTCAACAACACTGAAACCGCCGAATCCCAATGATCGGTCACGGCTGTGCTTAGTGCCAGCGACAGACCAAAAGATGAAAATGAAATACTCATCACGCGGATGCAGCCCGGCATCCGGACCCACCACTCCAACCGTTACCAGCTAGACTTGGTGACGCCGGGAATCAATCCACTCGACGCCAGCTCACGAAAAGTTAGCCGTGAAATCTTGAACCGCCGAATAAATGCGCGTCGCCGGCCGGAAACCTGGCAACGATTAACCACACGCGTCGGACTCGCATCGCGGGGCAGTTGCGCGAGGCCGGCATAGTCCTTCTTTGCTTTAAGCTCCGCCCGCAGCGCGGCATATTTCTTGACCGTCGCGCGCTTGCGTTCGTTGCGGTTGACCCACGAGGTTTTCGCCATAAAGGAACGCGGAAGGTAGCGGAAAAACCGCCGGAAGCAAATCGTTTCCGTGGGCGTTCCAGCGCTGCCGGCTCAAATCGAAAGATGTTCCTTTTGCCTCGAAATCAAATCCCGGAAACACCGGATGCCTTGGCTCAGGCGATCGAAGAAGGATTGCGCACGTTTGTCTCACGGCGAGACAAAATGGTCGTCGTGCGCGGTAAGGACGTGTCGGCCCTGGACTCAATTGCGGTCGATCTATCCGGGGCCACGATCGATCATCATCATCGTCCACCGCCGCTCGACCCCTCGGAAGCGATTCCAGCAATAGTGGTGCGTCGTATTTATATTTCAGGCGAGCCGATTAGCATGCTCGGGGGTAACTTCAGTTTTCAGTTCGAAGCTTCTAATGTCGAATTGTATCAGAAGGTTCAGCCCGAAGGGAAACTGTTGCTCATTATGCATCGAGCCCAGGATGGGAACATCCGATTCGAAATCTCTCGCGTCGCGGCCGAAAGCATGATCATGAAAGGCGCGAGCAAGCTTGCCGAAAAACAGGGAGTCGTTGTCGATCGTGCCGAACTCGAGTTGACACCGCGTGGTCCGCGCGCCCTCGACGGAAAGTTCACCGTCTCGGCCCACAAGTTCATTTTTCATCCTGTGCTTAGCTTGGCCGGCACATTTGCAATCAGTGACGATCTCGTCGCCACCGTCTCCAATCTGAAATGCAACGGTGAGGGGCCGATTGCCGCACTCGCCTGCGCCGCGATCACCCCTTCTTTTTCAAAAATTGAACGACGTACTTTTCCACTATCCGCTCTGCCGCTTGGCGAAATACAATTGCGCGATCTCACGATCGATGCGGCCAACGAAAAAGTCGTCGTCCGAGCGGGATTTGGTTCGCTGTAAAAGACGATGCTGATCCGAATCGGCTACGATATTTCCTTCGAGCTCGCGAATCCGACACCGTTGATCACGATGCTGTATGTCCATCCTTCGAGACGCGACGACTTGCAATCGGCGGAGGGAGTCGGGGTCGAGCCAGGTGTGCCGGTCCACACCTACCTGGATAGTTTTGGAAATATTTGTGGCCGCCTGCTCGCGCCGGCGGGCACGGTGCGATTTACTCTCGGCACCACCATTCATGATGGTGGCCAGCCCGATCCGGAATCGCCCGAGGCAGTGCAGCACAATGTCGAGGATCTACCGGATGAAGCGCTCCGTTTTTTGCTTCCGAGTCGTTACTGTGAAGTGGACAAACTGAACGATGAAGCGTGGAGACTTTTTGGTCCGACGCGGCCGGGCTGGTCCCGCGTGCAAACGATCTGTGATTGGGTGCATAATCACATCACCTTTGGCTATCACTTCGCCGATCCACAAAAAAGCGCGCTGGAAGTTTACCGCGATGGCAAGGGCGTTTGCAGAGATTTCATGCATCTCGCGGTTACCTTTTGTCGATGCCTCAATATCCCGGCGCGTTATGTCACTGGTTATCTGGGCGACATCGGAGTTCCACCAGCGCCCTACCCGATGGATTTCAGCGCATGGTTCGAAGTTT
>QHRJ01000088.1 GCA_003220075.1 Verrucomicrobiota bacterium | reverse complement strand
CAGTGTACGAATGAGTGCCGGCGAGCGCAAAAAACGGCTGCAACATTTCCGCGAGAAATTGTTCGCCCCAGTATCCGAGCGCAAGGCTCGCCAGGGTTACGCCAAGCTGAGTAGCAGAAAGGTAGGCATCGAGGTGGGCACGAATGTATTTGGTGAAATTGGCGGGCTGATTTCCTTCTTCCGCCAATGTATCAAGCTGGCTACTGCGGACTTTGACGATGGCAAACTCGCAGGCGACAAAGAAGCCGTTTAGCGCTACCAGGGCCGCAATGATCAGCAGCTTTAGCAGGACTGAGCCCACCGAGCCCCAATGATCAGAAACAGCCGCGCTCAACGTTGGCGACGGAACAAAAAATGAAAGACAAATACTCATCGCGCGGATGCAAGCCTGGCATCCAAACCCATCGCTTCAAAACAGCTACCAGCTCGACTTAGTAACGCCGGGAATCAAGCCGCTGGATGCCAGTTCGCGGAAAGTTAGCCGCGAAATCTTGAATCGCCGAATGAATGCCCGCCGCCGCCCGGAGACCTGGCAACGATTTACCACCCGCGTCGGACTTGCATCCCGAGGCAATTGGGCAAGCCCAGCGTAGTCCTTCTTTGCTTTCAGCTCTGCCCGCAACGCGGCATATTTCTTGACCGTCGCGCGCTTGCGTTCGTTGCGGTTGACCCAGGAGGTTTTCGCCATAAAGGAACGCGGAAGGTAGCGGAAAAACCGCGGAAAGCAAATCGCAGCGCCCCACCGCGGCTCGCCTAACTAAAAGCATGTTCATTTTGCCTCGAGATCAAATCCCGCAAACGTCGAAAGAATTGGCGCAGGCGATCGAGGACGGCGTGCGAACGTTTGCCTCCCGGCCGCAGCACATGGTTACTGTGCGCGCTGGCGACGCCTCGACACTAGATTCAATCGCAGTCGATTTGTCCGGGGCCACCATCGATCATCACCATCGTCCACCGCCACTCGACCGAGAGGGAGCAACCCCGGCGTTGTTGGTTCGCCATATTGATATAGCAGGCGAGCCGATCAAGCTTCTGGGGAGTGACTTCAGCTTCCAGTTTGAAGCTTCCAATGCCGAAATGTATCAGAAGCCGCAGGTCGACGGAAAACTTCTCCTCATCCTGCATCGAGCCCAAGACGGGAATGTTCGATTCGAAATTTCTCGCGCCGCAATCGAAACTATGATTATGAGCGCCGCCAGCAAGCTTGCAGAAAAACAAGGCATCGGTGTCGACAATGCGCAACTCGAGCTAACGCAACACGGACCGCGTGCGGTCGATGGAAAGCTTACCGTCTCCGCCCACAAGCTCATCTTTCATCCTGTGCTGAGTCTCGCCGGGACTCTTTCGGTCAGCGAAGATTTTGTTGCCACCGTTTCGAATTTAAAATGCCATGGCGAAGGACCGATTGCCTCGCTCGCGTGCGCCGCAATCAAGCCCGCTTTTTCGCGAATTGAGCAGCGCGCTTTCCCGCTCTCCGCTTTACCGCTTGGTCAAATCCAACTCCGCGATCTCGCGCTCGACGTTGGCCATGAAAAACTCATTGTTCAAGCGCGCTTCGGCTCCCTCTAACACATCATGCTGATCCGAATCGGCTACGACATTTCATTTGAGCTTGGCAATTCAACGCCTTTGGTCGTGATGCTTTACCTCCATCCGTCACGACGCGACGATCTGGAATCACCTGAGGAAATAAAGGTCGAGCCGAATCTACCAGTGCACACTTACCTCGATGGTTTCGGAAATGTTTGTGGCCGTTTGCTCGCACCGCCGGGCACCGTTCGCTTTAGTCTTGATACAAGGATCCGCGACAATGGCGAGCCTGATCCGGAAGTACCCGAGGCGATTCAACACAACGTTGAGGACCTGCCAGATGAAACGCTGCGCTTTTTGCTCCCGAGCCGTTATTGCGAGGTGGACAAATTAAATGATGAAGCCTGGAGACTTTTCGGCTCGACGCGACCGGGCTGGTCCCGGGTGCAAACGATTTGTGATTGGGTGCACGAGCACATCACCTTTGGTTATCATTTCGCTGATTCTCAGAAGAGCGCGCTGGAGGTTTATCGCGACGGCAAAGGCGTGTGCCGCGATTTTATGCATCTCGCGGTTACCTTTTGTCGCTGCCTCAATATTCCGGCGCGTTATGTCACCGGTTACTTGGGCGACATAGGGGTTCCGCCCGCGCCTTACCCGATGGATTTCAGCGCATGGTTCGAAGTTTTCCTCGGTGGAAAGTGGCATACTTTTGATGCGCGTCACAATCAGCGACGCATCGGCCGTATTCTCATGGCCGTCGGTCGTGACGCCGCGGACGTTGCACTGACGACAAACTTCGGCAGCGCCAAGCTGCTCAAATTTCACGTCATCACCGAAGAAGTGAAATAGCTGTGTGACGCTCAGGCGAACTGGCCATTATGAGCCGGCGCGATCTGCTCAAGCACGGTGCGTAATTGCGCGAAATCTATCGGCTTGGTCAGATGATAATCGAAACCGGCGTCCCGTCCGCGCCTGACGTCTTCCTCTTCCCCATTCGCGGTCAAGGCCACGCCGGTGAGATGCTGCCAGCGCTTTGCTTCGCGAATCACCTCGCATCCGCTGCCATCCGGCAAAGCCAGGTCACTCACAATCGCGTCGAACTGCTTCGCTCGCAGGAATGCAAGCGCGCTTTCCACATTGTCCGCTGCGGAAATGGAATGACCGAAATGCCCGAGCAAGCCGGTCAAGACGCGGCGGGTCTCGCCGTGATCCTCGACCACCAGTATCTGCAAGGTCATAACTCCGGGAAAATTAGCCATGGCCACGAGCGCCTCGCCAGTTACCACAATCGAAATGGCCGCGCCATTTGGTTGCCTCCTGAGTAGGGAAAATTTTTCGCATCTGGAATCGAGCAGCAAACGAAATTAGGCGACTTGGGAGTCGCCCTTCCGGTTAGAAGGTTATGCGGCAAACCTGAGCGTGGCGTTGATTGCCTTGACCTGGGAGCGGCGGCTGCCAAGCCGTCGAAGTTTGCGCATTGATCGAGCGAATGACTTGGAAGGTCACGCCTCCTCTACCGTTTACTCAGACGGACGAAAAGAACCGCGCCCAGCACGATGAAAAGGACGTTCGGAAACCAGACCAGTAATTCCGGATGAACCTTGGGATTGTTGCGAAGGGTGTCGGCGATGATCACAAAAAGGAAATAAGAAATGGCGATGACCAGGCTGAGAAGAAAACCAATGGTAGTTTCCCGCCGATGGGCTGTGACGCCGAGCGGTACCCCAACGAGGGCAAAAGCCACGCAGGAAAAAGGAAAGGAAAACCGTTTGTTCAACTCCGTTCTGCTGGCGCTACGCTCCCGCTTGTTTTCGCTCTTTAATTGATCGACCAGTTGGGTAATCGACAAAGCCGAGCGGCTCGGTCGCTTTTTTTCTTTTTCGTAAAGTTCGTCGAGACTGATCGGAAGAGTGCCCTCAGCCATGTTGATGCCATCGCGAATTTTACGAAGATCGAGCGGATTTTTCTCATCGCGCTGCTGATAGCGCGCGTCGTAAAGTCGCATCAGAATCCGCTTATTCGGCAGATCCGCTTCCAGCATTCCAGTGCGCGCAAAGGTGACCCGCATCGGTAACGAATGCTCATTCATTTCAAAGACGGTAATGTTCTCGAGTTTATTGCCGTCTTTTTTTCCGACATAAATTTTGCGGCCCGGAAATTCGTCGATCACTTGATCGCTGCCGAAAAGCGCCATCGGATTTCTGGTTGCGAGATCGTAGAGACTAGAGCGTAGTTTTTCCTGCGCCGCCGGGGCCACCTGCACATTGAGCCACAAGCTAATGGCGGTGCAGACGAGGGCGACAAGAGCCAGCGAAACGCAGACGCGCGGCACACTCACACCGTTGGAACGGAGCGCGACTAGTTCGTTGTCTGCCGATAATCGTCCGAAAACCAACAGGATCGCTGTCAACAATCCCCACGGAATAGTGAAAATAAGTGAGAACGGCAGCACATAAGCAATAAAACTAACGAGATACTCGACTGGGACGTCGTGATTCACCAGCAACGGTAGAAGCTTGCGAAAAATGTTGCCGACGACAAGGACGAGACTTAGGACAAAGATGGCGAAGAGAAGATTCACGATCAGCTCTCGGCTGACGAAACGGTCGATCAACTTCATCTGCGTTGTTTCGTTAATACGAAAGGGGCCTCCTTACAAGGTGCGGCATGCTTGCCAAATCTCGGGGAGCGCAGGCTGCACGTTTGTCATCCCGAGCGAAAGCCAAGGGATCCCGTTCAATTTACCTTAAAGATCTCGTGTCGGGATCCCTCGACTTCGCTCGGGATGACCGCGCCGCAGCCCGCGCTCCCCCCGAGAAGGATGAAGCGCGATCTGAAATCTGCCGGCTCGCTTTGCTTCGCCGTGAAGTCGGCTACTTTCTCGCGGTGGAAAATTATGATGTTGCGATCGTCGGCGGCGGCCCCGCCGGCAGCACCGCGGCGACCTTGCTCAGCAAAGCAGGGCGACGCGTGATCGTGCTCGAACGGGACAAATTTCCGCGTTTCCACATCGGCGAGTCGCTTCTGCCTTTTAGCATGGAAACATTTACCCGGCTGGGGATTCAGGAAAAATTGCGCGCCGGTTTTGTCGAAAAATTTGGCGGCGAGATTGCGGAGGCCGGTGGCGAAAAGGCAGCGAAGTTTTACTTCAAGGATGGATTCGGCTCTCGCACCGATCGTTCGTATCAGGTGACACGATCGAAATTCGACAAGATGTTGTTGGATCACGCGGCGGAATCGGGCGCGAAGGTGCGCGAGGAGACCTTGGTCGAGAACGTCGAATTTGATCGAGATGGCGCGCTGCTTTTCCTGCGGAGGAACGCGCTGCCAGGCGTCGTCGGACGTGCGGCAGCACGTCCAGCCGAAAACGTTCGTGCGCGCTATGTCATCGACGCGAGCGGGCGGAATTCCGTGATCGGAAATAAGTTCAAGCTAAAGAAAAGTTATCAGCATTTGCAGAAGCTTTCCCTCTTTGCGCACTACGAAGGGTTGGAACGCGAGGAGGGAATTGATGGCACGCTCACCCGTATGGTTCGTACCTTGCAAAGCTGGTTCTGGATTATCCCGCTGGAAAATGGCCGCACCAGTATCGGCATTGTATTGGAAGCGGAGGACTTCAAAGGCTCTGGACTTTCCGCGGAAGAATTTTTCGAGCGCGCCATTGCCGAGCAGCCGCTCGTACGCAATCGCATCGGCGCGGGCCGACGCGTTTCGCAGGTTTATACCGCAGCGGATTTTTCCTATCGGAGTAAGAGACTCACTGGAGATCGCTGGTTGCTTGCCGGTGATGCCGCCGGTTTCATCGATCCCGTTTTCAGTAGCGGCGTTTTTCTCGCCGTCCTCGCCGGCGAACAAGCGGCGGATGTTTTACACGAAGTGCTTGAGCACCCAAAACGCGCCCGGCGGCTGTTTCGGCATTACGAACGGCTGGTCAATCGCGCCATGGACGTTTATCTGCGCTTCGTTGAATCGTGGTATGCCGGCAAGGAAT
>QHRJ01000365.1 GCA_003220075.1 Verrucomicrobiota bacterium | reverse complement strand
TGCAAGATCGACAAGACAGCATTGATTGCTTCATCAATGCTGACTGCTTTCATACAACGAAAATCAATCGGACATTCGCGCAAGAAGCATGGGCTACATTCTACTTGATGCCGCACAATAATATGCCGATCGCCAAGCGGTCCGGTAAGGCGAGGCTCGGTCGAACCAAAGATAGCGACCGTCGGGACACCGAGCAAAGAAGCAAGATGCATCGTGCCGGTATCATTCGTCAGCAATAAGCGGCACTCGCGCAGTTCGTCGATCAGTTGCTCGAGCGTTGTTTGGCCAATGCGATTTACGCATGAATGGCCGAGCGTCTTGGCAATCGTCTCGGCGATGGCCATGTCCTTCGCCGTTCCCAAAAGAATCCATTGCACGGATAATTCCGCGACAACCGCTGCTGCCACTTCGGCGAACCGTTGCGGCAACCATCGCTTGGCGGATCCGTACTCCGCGCCAGGAGAGAGGCCGAGTTTCACCGGTTCGTCTGCTCGAGGAACGGTCCCCGCGCCGTCCGCAATATCAGGAACGCGAGGGAGCGCTCTTCTCCAGCTATCTTGAACGATCGCGCCTAGTTCGCGTGCAACTCGCAAATAACGATCTGCCTGATGGTCGATCGGCCCGGTTTTTTCGCGTTCGTAAATGATCTGATTGAGCAACCAACTGCGGAAATGACCGCGATAACCGACTCGTCGCGGAATTTCGCTCAGCCAGGTTTCCACCGCCGTGCGCAAAGAATTTGGAAAGAGAATCACGACGTCGAAACGCGGCTGACGTCGGATGGAGCGGACCGTTGCGAGAAGGGACCTATTCGGGAGCGGGATAATTTCGCTTACTTCCGGAACTAACTTCCACATCGCCGCGATCTTTGACGGCACAGCGACGGTAATGTGCGCGTCTGGACGTCCGGCCTTGATCGCGCGGACGGCCGGCACACTCATCACCGCGTCACCGAGCCAGTTGCTTGACCGAATGAGGATTCGAAATGGCTTTAGATCTTGAGCCGAAATGTTGGACGGCAGATGGACGCCGCGTCTGTAACGCGCGAGATCTGTGACGCGATAAGCTCGTTTATTTTCGCGGTAAGCGATTCCACAGATCCCGCCTTGCCGTCCAGTGCTGGCGATACAATGATCCGCCAGTGCGCGCGTCCATCCGTGTAGATCGCCACGCCAACCAGTGCCGCACCCGTGCGCTTTGCCAGCAATGCAGGCAGCGGGGAAGTCGAAGCTAAACGGCCAAAGAACGGGACCCATAAACCGTGGTCGCCGGCGTGTTGATCGCTCAAAATGCCGATCGCACCGCCGTCGCGAAGCAGTTTGATCGCTTTTTCGAAACCTTCTCTTCGATCAAACATTTCGACTCCGGCCCGTCCGCGCACGCGACGCACGTGTTCATCGATAAACCGATTACCGAGCTTTTGGTAAATG
>QHRJ01000026.1 GCA_003220075.1 Verrucomicrobiota bacterium | reverse complement strand
ATGTCCTCACCGCGACGTGCCGCACGCTAATGTCGTCTTCCACCACCAAGATGGTTTCGGTGCCGCTTGGCAATTTCGGTCGCTTTCGATAGGCGCCCGCGGGAGGCGCGGCAACCTCAGGGAGGTAGATATACACGGCGGTGCCTTTTGCGAGCTCGCTCTCGACGGTGATGTGCCCGCCGCTCTGGCGAGCAATTCCATAGCAGGTAGCGAGGCCGAGCCCGCTGCCGTGAGGATCACCTTTCGTGGAAAAGAACGGTTCGAAAAGATGCTCCTTGACTTCCTCGCTCATCCCCATGCCGTTATCAATCACGCTAATGCGGACGTATTTGCCCGACGGCAGTTCCGGCAGTGATTTCCCATTTGTCGAAATCGTCTCCGTTTTCAGTACCAGTGTGCCTCCGGCCGGCATCGCATCGCGCGCGTTAACTGCGAGGTTGATGATAATCTGGGTGAATTGATCCGGATCGACTTTGATGTGTTTTTTTTCCGGCATCAGCTCGCAGAGAACGGATATGTTTTCGCCGAGCAGTCGTAGGATCGAGCGCTCGAGATTATGAATGAGCGTGTTCACTTCCAGAATGCGCGGTTCCAGCGGTTCGCGACGACTGAAAGTGAGAAGCTGCCTGGTCAGTGAGGCGGCTCGCCCGGCGGCGCTGCGAATTTCGCTGAGATATTTTGCGCCGGTGCCGCGGCCCTGAACTTCCGCCACCAGCAGGTCGCTGTAGCCGAGAATTGCGGTCAAGAAATTGTTGAAGTCGTGGGCGACGCCGCCGGCCAGTTGACCGAACGCTTCCATTTTCTGGGAATGTGAAAGCTGATGTCGCAGTTGTTTGCGCGCCGTCACATCCATGAGCGTGCCAACGAACCGCACGGCGCGACCATCTTTGTCGCGCACAAGCAGGGCGCGCTCCAACAAGTGAAGGTAATGGCCTTTGGCGTGTCGAAAACGATATTCGCCCGACCAATGCTCCGCTTTGGATTTGATAGCCTCGCGAATAGAAGCTGCGATTCTGGATCGATCGTCGCGATGAATCTGCTGTTGCCAGAAAGCGATTGTCTGACCTGATCCGCTCGGGGAATAACCGAGGAGGGAATCGAGGCCTTGTGGCCAGGTGAGTGCGCCGCTGGTTAAATCCCAATCCCGAATTGCATCCTTTGTAGCCCGGGCAACCAGCTGATAATGATCCGTACTTTTCGTCGCAGCGGTTTTCCGCAAAGTCTGCCGTTGGTTCTCATTGCTTTTACGTTGAGGCGAATTTTTTCCGGCCGCCTCTCGTTGCCGCCGCGTATGGATGTGAGTTGCCGTGGTTGCTCGCATTCGCCGCGCCGGTGACGCTCGTGCCCAGAAAAAGCTAATTCTGTGCCGCTGATTCAAGCGAGTGGGATTTGGGGAAGGTGACATTCGATTGGAAATGGAAAATGCGGTCGTAACTGAAATTTATGGAAAACATGACGGCCGCCTGCATTTTTCCTCTCAAATTAGAAAGCGCTTTTTATCAACGCGAAATCTTCAGCGAGAGCAACGCTAGAACCCGCGCGCCGTCCGTTATTTGCCACCCATGAACTGAATCGCGCGATTGTAACTTTCTGATCAACGACTAACTGTGCGGATGCCTTGCCATCCGACAGCGGCCATGTCGTTCTCGTGCTCAACATGAAATGTGAGTCGAACATATTTCGCCTCGACCCCAAGCACTGAGACACTGAAGAGACGTTTGCGTTTGAATGAAGTTGCGCCGTCCACCGGCGTCCATTTATCGCTGTCGGCCGAAAGTTTCTCGTTTGACACCGCAATTCTGAGTTCGCCCTGAGCCCTAGTATTTTCGTTGATAAAGGTGAAGCGATCGAGCGGGGAACTCCGCACGAGCGAGATAATAAAGGTGGTGTCGCCTTCAGGCAGCGAGCAGCTAACGATGTCGTTGTCCAGGGTCAGAATGTTCTTCTCCGTTTGGCTCTTCAATGCCACTGGCTTGTCTTGGCCATCGGGCGTGATGCACTCGACGGCGCTTATCGGAGCAACATTTTTCGTGTCGTTGGACGCCGCGCTAACTGCAGGCGCCCCGCACACTACTGAATTTGTGGTGGCCAGAATCAGAACGATTGCACGCCAGGACTTCGACATACGTCATTATTGGAAAGCTTAGACTGCGCCACGCTTTTTCTTTTTTTGGCAGCCTTTCCGCCAAAGAACTCCCGGCGAAACCCCTCTTTTCCCTTGAATTACATCGTTTCTCTGAGTAACCATCGGCAAGGCGGCCACGTTGAAGCTGGAATGTCGGTGGCGGCGGATTCGGAACCTTAACCAAGTGCGAGATTTGCGTCGATTTGAGGGCGAGCAGGCAAGGCGGTCGCGCCGCCTTTTGCTGGTCGATCTTTTAGACTTGGGCAACTGATCTATAATGAGCCGGATAGTCCGTTCTGTCTGCCCTCGCGGCAAACCATTAGCCTTCGTTTTCCTTGTCTGCACATTATTCGGAACACTTCCGGCCTTGGCGCAGGATGCCGTTCGACCCTCTCTTGCCGGCGAAGAAGCGGCCGAGGCCCGCCGTCAGGACATCGAACACATTCCCTACAATTTGATGACCGGCGCCGTCAAATATCGCATCAGCGCAACCCTCGGCTTCGAGTATAACGACAACGTCAATCTTTCTGAAAACAGGCCCGAGAGCGACTTCATCATTCACCCACAAGTAACGATCAATGCGCTCTGGCCAGTCACCCAGCTCAATACCTTGCGATTGGATATCGGCCTCGGTTATGCCTTCTATCTTGATCATGCCGGCCAGGACACCAAGGGCGTTCTTCTCGCCCCGGGCTCGCAACTCGCCCTAGACGTTTTCGTCGGTGATTTCCGGATGAACTTTCACGATCGCTTTTCTCTGCAACAGGATCCAATCAGCGAGTTGCAGGTCAGTAATGTGATTGACTATGGCCGTTTCGAAAATAGCGCCGGTGTTTCCGTCCTGTGGGACTTGAACAAGGCAGTGGCGACTCTCGGCTACGATCACTACCTTTACGTTTCAACCAACTCCGACTTCGATTATCTCAATCGCAACGCGGAAGCTCTCGTCGGATCGCTCGCATTTACTTTAACCAATACAACCGGGGTTGGTTTGGAATCGAGTTTCGTCCATACCTACTACGACCAGAACGTGCTCAACGATTCAAACGCCGTCACCGTTGGCGCATTTCTCGAAACCCAGCTAACCAATTACATGAAGATTCGCGTCGCCGGGGGTTATCAGGCGATCGACTTTGACAATACCGGCTCGGTTTTTGATTCCAAGGATGTGCACGATTACTATGCAAACATCCTTATTTCTCACCGGCTCAACGCCTATATCACGCAAACCCTCGCTGCCGGTCATGAAAGTCAGCTTGGGGTAAACTCCAACTTTATTACCCTGAATTATGTCCGGCATACTGTGACGTGGAATATCATTCGTAATACCTTGCTTTCCACCGAAGTGTTCTTTGAGGATGCCAATGACTCCGGCGGGTTTATCGACGAACACCTGCATCGTTACGGCGGCGCTATTACTATCGGCTATCAATTGACGCCGCACGTTACCCTCGGATTGCGGTATCAATTTACGGAAAAGGATTCCGATGTTCCGTTCCGCGACTACACCCAGAACCGCATCTCGTTCGACGGCACTTACAGCTTTTAAGAATAGAGGGTAGAGGATGAAGGTCACTGTGTTCATAATCATCATCCTCGCGCGATCCGATTTCTCGTTAGTAGCGCAGGAAACCAGCCCGTCTCCGGCGGCAGCTAAAGCGCTTCCCCCCGATCTGGCGGTTACCAGCGCCGTCATGAGGACCAATTCAATGAGTGTCCTTGACGATAAGAAGCGGCTGGGGTCGAATGATTACGTTAGCTTTCGCGTAGTCGAAGATCGCGATGAGGAGTCACAGCACCTGCGCGTGAACGACAATGGTGAATTGGAGGTTCCTTATGTTGGGTTGGTGCCGGCAAAGGGACGGACCTGCCGCGAGCTGGCCTACGCCATCAAAGCCGCGCTCGAGAAGGAGTATTATTATCACGCCACCGTCATCCTCGCGATCGAGCGAGTGAGCGAGAAATCTCGCGGCCGGATTTACGTCTATGGCTCGGTCAAAGGCCAGGGCCCGCAGGAAATTCCGGCTGATGAAAGTTATACCGTGAGCAAGGCAATTATTCGGGCCGGCGGCTTCGGCGATTTTGCCAACAAGCGAAAAGTAAAAGTCACACGGAGGAACGGCCAGGATTTTACCATCGATTTGAAACGGGTAATCGAAGAAGGGCGCACCGACGAAGACATGGTCTTACAGCCGGACGATCAGATCTACGTGCCGCAACGGCTGATCAACATGTAGTATGAACCCGCCTCCCGTGCGACCTGCCGCGGCGCCGTGGTCCACTGCGTTTTTCACGCGGCTGTATCGTTATAAATCGCTCCTGCTTCGGCGGTGGTGGATTCTCCTGCTTACCATTTGTTGCGGTCTTTTTGTCGAGGCCTGGCTCATTTTTCAAACCCCACCCTCGTTCCAATCCACCAGCAAAATGATGATGGCCGGGAAGCTCAACATCAACCAGGGCCCGGTCTACAGCGAAGATAACGTCAACTTTTACGGCACCCAAATCCAGTTGATGCAAAGCGCGGAAGTCCGCCGCGGCGCCGCCGGCCTGGTCCGTTCCACTAATCCCGAACTTCAGCCCGTGCCAGTCGAGCTAAGCGTAGCGCAACGTCCGCGCACTTCCATTTTCGAACTTCAGGCGATTGGTAGCTCGCCCGACTACATTCAGGCTTACCTCAACGCGGTGATGCAGAAGTATCTCGACTTCAAAAGAGGGATGCGGGAAGGCCAGACCAATACCTTTACTACAGGCATTACCGAGCAGTTAATCCAAGTCGAGAAAGATTTACGCGCGGCCGAGGATGAAATGCTTGATTTTCAAAAGCAAAACAACATCGGATTTATTCAGGAAGAAGGAAATAGCGCCGCGCAGTATCTGGTGAAATTGAATCAGGATTACGCGCGTCTGAAAACTGAATACGAGCTGCTCGAGAAACTCGATCTTGATCAGAACCTTGATCGTGGAGAGAAAACGGAAAGCTCGCCAGGCGCGTCACCTACCGATCAAGTAGGGATGCCATTTTCGGATGTCGGTCCGGAAGGCGACTATCTCAAGGCGAAGCAACAAGTCCAGTTGCTCAAAGCAGAACGCGACACTCTTTCCCTGGACCTCCGGCCGAAGCATCCCAAAATCATCAAGCTAAACGATGAAATCTCTAAGCAGGAGAAGTTGATTGAGCTTTTCCGTTCCGACGCCGTCGAGAAGCTCGAAACCCGGCGCAAATCCATTGGCAAACAGATGGAAAATTTGCAGGGCAACATCAAGGAATGGGAAGTAAAAGCGCTTGACCTCAGTCAGCGTCTCGCACAATTCAATCGCATCAAAGGCAAAGTCGATCGCACTAAGCTCCTCTATGACCGGCTAACGAACGACTTGAAGTCAGTTGATGTATCACAGGTAGTCGACAGCGGGGATCAAATCTCCATCATGGAACCGGCGACACCCCCGGTTTCCGTTCGCCCGGGATTACTAAAGAGTTTACTTGTCGGTTTTGGCGGCGGTGCTCTGGTCGGGATTGTGATTCTCCTTCTGCTCGATCGTATCGACGATCGAATGGCTTCCTATGGCGAGTTTCAGCGTCATTTCTCGGAGAATGTGGTTGGCCAGATTCCGAAGGAGAAAGTCAAAGGTACAATGGCACTGCTGCAACCCGACGATCCCCGGCACATCTTCGCCGAATCCTACCGCAATATTCGCTCCTCCATTCTTTTTATGCCTTACGAAGGACCGCGGCCAAAAACCATCTTGGTGACCAGCGCGGTGCCAAACGAGGGTAAGTCCACAGTCTCGGCTAACCTCGCCATTGCCCTGGCCCTTTCCGGGGCGCGCACTCTTTTGATCGATGGCGATCTGCGCCGCGGCGCATTACGCGAACAATTCGGCAGTAATTCGCGCGTTGGTTTTGCGGAAATATTACAGCAGGAAGTACCGTGGCAGGAGGTTGTCATGCCCACGGTCTATCCCAGCTTGTTCCTGCTGACGCGCGGCAAAGCCTTAACGCAACCGAGTGAACACTTGCTCCGTGATTCCACCGATCAATTCCTGAAGGAGATCTATCACCAATACGATTATATCATTATCGATAGTCCGCCCGTGCTGGCGGCTGATGATACTACCAGCCTCGCCCCAAAGATTGACGCCACTCTACTCGTCGTCCGGCTTTCTTATACTTCGGCTCGGCTCACGAAGAAGGCACTCGAACTACTTTACAGCCGGCAGGTCAACGTGCCCGGAATAATCCTGAACTATGTCGATACTTCATTGCCGGAGTATTATTACTACCAGTATTCCGAATATTACAACCGACCAGTCGCTTCATCAGAATCCGAAGCGACCACCCAACACCATCCAACCAGTCAGGCCCAGTCCTCTTAACTATGATCCTGAGCCCCGGCTAAAATGAGGGCGTTGCGTGCAATTCTAATCGCGTTGCTCACCGCGGTCGCCGGCGCAATTCTTTCGGTCGTGGCTTCGCTGTATCTGACCGAACTCTATCACGTTTCTAATTTCGAAGGTGGGCGTGGGATGCTGATCTTTTTTGCGCTGGCGCCACTCGGTCTCATTGTTGGCTTTATCATCGGGTTGGTCGTCGCTCTGCGGAGTCGTGGAACGGGATTCGGCGGATTTGCCAAAGCACAGGGGATTGCGCTCGGAATTGCGATCGGACTCGCCGCAGTTGTTTCAGGTATTCTCTATCTCGCTGCCGACCATCCACCTAAACTAGATGGCAAAACACTCGCGCTCGAGTTCGAACTTAAGATTCCCCCAACCTTAAAATTGCCGGCTCAACCAGGCGAACAAACGTTGCACGCGAGTCTTTACGCTAACAACCGGCATAACCGCTACGCACTGCTTGATTACGACAAGATTGTGGCTCGCGATGGTTATTTTTTTGTTCCCGGCAACGCGTCACTACTCTCCCAAACCTCCAATCGTGATCTTTTCGTTTCAACCGAGGGCGAGGGCAGCGCAGGTCAGTTTATCAAGCTCAAGCTGCGGGCGAAACCGCGCAAGGAAGACGAAGCATGGTCGGATTGGATAACGGCGACGGAACGCACTGATCTGAGTCCGGTGCCGGAAGCGGAAAGGATTGCGGCGCGTTATCGAGTGCAGCCCGAGGAATAGAAGCGGTCAACGACCGCATATCGCGCCGATAACGCTCCTTCATTGAAAGTCTGCACATCGTCCAGGACAGTCCAATTCTTGTCGTCCCCGAGCGTGAGTCGAGGGATCCCGTTGCGGAACCTTTAGCGTGATTTCATCGGGATCCCTCGGTTGTCGCGCGAGATGACGGAAGCCGTCGAAATCTTTTTTCTAAACATGAAACTCTCTTACAATGGCTTTCTTTCTTTTGTGCCGCGAAATTGCAAGATCCACAAGCCTCGACAAAAGCTCCGTATAGCCAATCCCGGAGGCTTCCCACAACTTTGGATACATGCTGATCGAAGTGAAGCCCGGGATCGTGTTTAGCTCATTGAAAAAAAGTTTTTCGCTCGTTCGGTCGAGCAACAAATCCACCCGAGCCATCCCTTCGCATTCCATGGCCAGGAAAGCCTTTCTCCCGATGTCCTGCACGCGTCGGATCTGGTCGGCGTCGAGCATCGCTGGGATAATCAGTGCGGCCCCTTTTTCGTCGAGATACTTTGCCTCGTAAGAATAGAATTCATGGTTCGGTTCGATCTCGCCCGGAACGCTAACCAATGGATCGGCTCCTGAATCCGGATTTTCCAGCACCGAAAGTTCAATCTCGCGAGCATCTACGGCGACTTCGACAAGGACTTTCAGATCGTACTGAAACGCGTTTTCGAGAGCCGTATTTAGGTTACAGGCTTCTTTGACCTTTTGCACGCCAACGCTCGATCCGAGATTCGCCGGTTTGACGAAGACCGGATATCCAAGGTCCTTCTCAACTCGTTCTGCCACCTGCCGCTTTTCCTTCCTCCAATGCTCCTGCCTCAACGACACATAAGGCACGATTGGAAGTCCAGCATCGCGGCCGAGGCGTTTTGCCACCTCTTTGTCCATCGCCACTGCGGATGCGAGCACTCCGCATCCAACGTATGGAACATCTGCCAGCTCAAGTAACCCTTGGATTGTTCCGTCTTCGCAAAGAGGCCCATGGATCACAGGGAAAACCACATCGATCGCCTTTGCTTCTCCGCCCCCGCCCAGGGAGATCAGGGCACTTGTGGCTGCCGAGTCCGGCGGAAGGACGATTCTAGGCGCGTTTTTGAAAACGGGCAGAGATTTTTTCCCTTGGATCAGAGAAACGTCGTTGAGATGCCAGCGGCCCTGCTTGTCGATCGCCACCGGCACGATTTCAAAGCGATCACGATCCAGGTAATTAATGACCGAGGCAGCTGATTGAAGCGAAACTTCATGTTCTCCTGATCGGCCGCCGTACAACACTGCCACGCGCAGCTTTTTCATACGTCTCAGGTTATTTGACTTTGCGCTGCTTGATTCACGCCTGCGCCAGCAACTGCCGCAGGACAAACTGCAGAATGCCGCCGTGGCGGTAGTAATCGATTTCGATCGGCGTATCTATCCGCAATTTAACGGGAACTGAATCGCGCTTTCCATTCTTTCGCTCGATTTCCAGAGTCACAGTCTTTCCGGGCTCAATGGAATCGGACAACCCGGTAATCGAAAATGTCTCCGAGCCATCAAGGTTGAGTGTCTGCGCATTCGTGCCTTCGGAAAATTGCAACGGCAGCACGCCCATTCCGACAAGATTCGATCGATGAATGCGCTCGAAGCTCGCCGCAATTACTGTTTTCACCCCGAGCAATCGTGTTCCTTTCGCCGCCCAATCCCGCGATGAACCAGTCCCATATTCGTGCCCAGCCAGAATGACAAGCGGCACGTTCTCTTTTTGATACTTCATCGCCGCGTCATAGATCGACATCTGCTCGCCGCTTGTAGCTGCCGCAGTCCTAGTGGCAGGACCATAATATTTCGTTACCCCACCTTCTGTCTCCGGCGCCATCAGGTTCTTAATGCGCACATTAGCGAACGTGCCGCGCGTCATCACCAGATCGTTCCCGCGCCGACTGCCATAACTGTTGAAATCCTCCGGCCTGATTCCGCGCGAGATTAAATACTGACCCGCCGGGGAACTCGCCTTGATCGCGCCGGCCGGGGAAATGTGATCAGTCGTAACTGAGTCTCCAAAAATTCCGAGCGCCCGCGCGCCCACAATATTTTCGATCTTCCCGACTTCCATCGAGAAATCCTTGAAGAAGGGCGGTTCATGAATGTAATCGCTCTTTTCGTCCCATTGATAAATGTCGCCGGTGCTGGATGGAATTTCGTTCCATTTCGGATTTTGATTGGCGAAATCGCGATAAAGTTTGCGGAAAACTTCCGGCGTAAGCGCGGACTGCATGGCGTCGCGCACTTCCTTCAAGCTCGGCCAGAGATCGCGCAAAAAAGTTTCGTTTCCGTTCTTGTCTTTGCCGATCGGTTCTTTCGTCAAATCAAGATCAACCCGGCCGGCAAGCGCGAACGCGACCACCAACGGGGGCGACATCAAGAAATTCGCCTTGATGTTCTGATGAACGCGCGCTTCGAAATTGCGGTTTCCGGAAAGGACCGAGGCCGCGACCAGATCATAATCATGAATCGCTTTTTCGATCTTGGGATGAAGCGGGCCGGAATTACCGATGCAGGTGGTACAACCATATCCGACAAGATTGAATCCAAGCTGATCGAGGTATGCTTGCAGTCCAGTTTTCGTTAGGTAATCGGAAACCACGCGCGAGCCTGGCGCGAGCGAAGTCTTAACGGCGGGATCGACCCGCATTCCACGCTCGACCGCCTTCTTTGCCAGCAAACCGGCCGCCAGCATCACGCTCGGATTGCTGGTGTTGGTGCAACTGGTGATGGCCGCGATCAAAACGCTGCCGTGTCCGATCTTGCTTTCGCCATGATGAAATGGATCGGCCCCTTTCAAATCTTTGGCCGGATCGGGGGTTGGCCGGTTCGTCACCATTTCGGCTTTATTAAGTTCTTCACCTGGATCGATCCCCGGCATGTCGCCATCTCGCGGCGCGCTTCCATTTAATTGGACGAGATGCTTCATCGCTGGATCGACATTTTCTTTTCCATAACCGCCGTCCTTCACCGGCTTTTGTAAAAGTGAGCGAAAGATTTGGCCAAGCTCGGGAAGATTGATTCGATCCTGCGGCCGCTTCGGCCCAGCTACCCCTGGCTGGACCTGGCCGAGATTCAGTTCCAGATCGACGCTGTAATCGATTTCGTCCTTGCGCGGCATGCCAAACATTTGCTGCGCGCGAAAGTAATTTTCGAACGCGGCGCACTGCTCGTCAGTGCGACCAGTGGCGCGCAAATAATTCACCGATTCCTGATCGACTGGGAAATATCCAATGGTCGCGCCGTACTCCGGCGACATGTTGCCGATGGTGGCACGATCGCGTACCGGCAAAGACGCCGCGCCTTCGCCATAACACTCGACGAATTTCCCGACTACTTTTTGCGCGCGCAACATTTGGGTGATGTGCAGGACGAGATCGGTTGCGGTGACGCCCTCCTTCAAGCGCCCGCTCAAATGCACACCCACGACTTCGGGCGTCAAAAAATAAACTGGCTGCCCGAGCATCCCGGCTTCCGCTTCAATTCCGCCCACGCCCCAGCCGACAACGCCGAGCCCATTGATCATGGTGGTGTGTGAATCAGTGCCAACCAAAGTGTCAGGATAAAAGATTTCTGACCTCTGACCTCTGACCTCTGACTTCTGGGTTAGAACGCCCTTTGCGAGATATTCAAGGTTGACCTGATGCACGATGCCGATGCCGGGCGGGATCAATTGAAAAGTTTTGAAAGCTTGCTGGCCCCATTTCAGAAATTGGTAGCGCTCGCGGTTACGCTTGAACTCCATTTCCAGGTTCAATCGCAACGCGTCGGCTGAGCCAAAAAAATCAACCTGCACGCTGTGATCGACCACCAAATCGACTGGCACCAGCGGCTCGATGATTTTGGGATCGCCACCAACGCGTTTCACTGCGCTGCGCATGGCGGCCAGATCAACCACCAGCGGCACGCCGGTGAAATCTTGAAGAACAATTCGCGCCACTACGAATGGGATTTCTTCGTTGGCCGGTTTCCTGGCGTTCCAGTTCGCCAAAGTCTCGACGTCTTTGCGGCGCACTTTTCTTTCGTCGCAATTCCGCAATACCGATTCGAGGACAATGCGAATACTGACCGGTAACCGGGAAATCTTTTCGACACCTTGCTCTTCCAACGCTGGCAACGAATACAGATATCCTTCTCTGCCTTGGCGGGAGTCGAATTTCCTGAGGGCGCCAAATGGGTCACTATTCATGGCGACAAACAACTTGAGTGCGCCGCCAGACAACGCAAGCCTTTCGTCCCTGCTACCGCGCCTTATTTCTCAAGGAGGTAGAAGGAACAGGAAGTGATTCGCGAACCCTCCGGTTTTTTGGAAAATAAGAGCGTATTAAAAATCAGCCGAAAGACCCGCTCACTGTGTTGGTAATCAACCGTTAACTTTTCATCCGGCACCTCGCTGTCCGAATCGAGAAAGCCATTAAATAAATTATCGAGCGGAATTGGCTGCGGAATCTTGTCGTCATCGACCACGATTTTCAGGATTCCATCCTCAAGCCCGATGCCGACGCCGTCGCATCGAAACGTGCTCGATTGCCAATCTGATCGCCCATAGTTTTCGATCCGGCAGAGATGGCGAAATCCTTCGATGTTCACGGCGGCGTTGGATTTCCGATAAACGGAATGAAAACCAGTTCCTGCTTTATGAATTTTCAACGCATCGATAATCTCTGATGCGCTCGACCACCTGGTTAGCTTTGCCCAATCTCGGTTCGGCACCGCTTGCTCGAACATGTTTTTGATCGTGGTGCCGCCGTGCGTCTCGATGAGGTAGGAAAGAGTCGACTGCAAATCGGTGGATTCTTTCTCTGGAAGGTCAATAGCGCGATCCGCTACTTTGGCGTGATTGTCCGCCCAGAGGCCGTGTTGTTGCAGTACTCGCCGAACGCGTCCTAACTGACTCGCTCTTGAAACTGCTCCCGCACTCCAGGGTCCAAATGCAGCGAACAGGCAAATCAGAGCCAAACTAAACGGAACCCAGCGAATCCCGGCGTTTCGCCGCAAGATAAAAACGAATGCCCATGTCAGGGTCCAGACCGCAGCGACAATTCCAAGGTAACGTTGTTCGGTAACGCCATACTCGCGCACGCGCAGGTGGACGGAGAGAAGCAAAAGGATTGAAAGCGGCGCCAGCGCGCGGGGGAAGTTCCTGGTAAACCAGATCCCCCAGTTTTCTTCCGGCCGGGTCCGCAATGGAGACAGCAGTAAAAAAGCGAAAATGCCGATTCCAGAGAGAAGCAGTACCGGCAACGCGACCCATCCATGCGGCCAGCTTCGGGCCAGGACAATCTTGATCGCGTAGGCGTAGAGAATCGCAGTATAGACCGCTACGAGCGGCGCAAGCGCGAATTGCGTAAAAGCTTTCAACCCTCTTGGATATTCGGTGTCAGAATTCAGCGCGGGGAAATCGGCGGGTACGCCAGCGAGAAAAAACGCCGGATGAAAAACGCCGACCATCAAAAAAAACAAATCGCCGTAGGCCTTTTCGATCTTGAGTTGAAAAAGTTTGTCCGCGCTGAGCAGGGCTAATTCCAAGCCAGCAACGAGGACGCCGGTGTAAAGAGTAGCGAGACAAAAACGCAAAAACAGTTTGCGATTAAACTGCCAAAAACCTGAATTCTCCGCCAGCCAAAGGTATGCCGAGACGGCGACGAAAAAATGCAATGCCGCCAAAAGCAGCAGCCACCGAATCCAAATGATACCCGGCCCATCGAACGGCCGTGGCGGTAGCGCAAAAAACCACCACGCCAGGAGGGGCAGACTGATGATTTCGATTGGCCAGCGGCGTAATTGTTCTTGGCGTTCGCGCAGCATCCGCAACGAAAAAAACAGCGGCATTCCGAGCGCGACTGTCATTGCCAGGCGAACGCATTGGCCGACGAGCGCCTCACTCTTCGAGAAATGAAGCGAAACGATCGCGCAGCCGGCGCCTGTGACGCCGCAAAGTATGTTCCAAGGGAAACGGGTGAGCGCCTGGAGAATTCCAGGTCGCCAATTGGCGAACGAAGGAAAAAATCTCATCCGGTGACGGAAACCACTATTGGAGTTCCGTCAGCTTCGCTTTCACTTTGTTGAAATCGGGCACTACGCGCGCGTCGTCGTTGCAATCGACGTATTGAATTACACCGGCACGATCAATCACAAAGGTTGCGCGCTTTGGCACACCGCTCATACCAAGTCCGATCTGCGGAAGAAAGGACTCGTAAATGGCGTCGTAGATGCGGGCGACCTTGTGTTCATAGTCGCTCAAGAGGGGCACCATGATTCCTTCCTTCCGGGCCCAGGCTTCCTGTGCGAATGGATTGTCCCCACTGATTCCATACACCGCCGCGTTCATCTCAGCGTAGGCGGCAAGGTCGGAGCTGACACCACACATTTCCGTCGTACAGGTGCTCGTAAACGCCATTGGGAAAAATGCGAGTAAGGTGTTTCGTTTGCCGAAATTTTCGCTCAACGTGACCTGCTTCGGTCCATCTGACGTTTTAGTAGGGAGAGTGAAATCCGGAGCTTTTGTTCCAACAGGGAGTGGCATGGCAGAAATTCAGTATAGGATCGACATGTAGCCGGTCAAAATAAGATCGAGGAATCGTTACAACGTTGAATCGCTAATTGCCGATTCACAATTCACGGATCACGATTCATCAATCCCATGGAAGCGTTCTGGTGGCTGTTTGCGATTGTGCTGATGGCTCTCGGGTTGATCGGAACGGTAATCCCGATCGTGCCAGGAACGACAATTATCCTCGCTGCGGCGGTGGTTCACCGTCTGATGCTGGGCGCGGATCGCAGTCTTGGTTGGAGCGCGCTCATCGCGATGCTGACCCTCACGTTTGTGACCTACGCAATTGACGCTGCTGCCGGCTACGTCGGTGCGAAACGCTTCGGCGCGACAAAATGGGGTCTGATTGGTGGCGTAGCCGGCGCGCTCATCGGACTATTTTTTGGGTTGCTCGGGCTCTTTGTCGGCCCCGTGATCGGCGCGATCGCAGGCGAACTTATTGGCGGAAAAAAAGTCATGAAAGCTGGTCGCGCGGGCTGGGGCACATTTCTGGGCGGCCTGGCCGGCGTCATCGCGAAACTTTTTATCGGGCTCATTATGATCGTGATCTTTCTAATGAACGTGCCGTCGCCGTTGTAAGGCGAGTCCCCCTCGGCCGTCATCCCGAGCGAGAGTCGAAGAATTCCGGAGTGTTACTTTAAGTTTCATCACGGGACCCCTCGGTCCGAGCCGGACTGGCATTTTCGCTCGGGATTACGATTGGTCGGGGCGAGACTCCGTCGAGCACGGGGGGCCATTTCGCGAGAAAATTTTTCTTGCCCGCATTCAAGCTTTGTAATACAAAGTAGTTTGATGAACGAACGCGACCGTGCGGAGGAACACCTCCGGGTCATTCGGACCTTGATGGAGCGCGCCACGATTTATCGCGCTATCTCCGCACCGACCGCCCTCGCCGGCGGTGTCATTGCCATTACCTTAGCCGCATTCATTTGGGTGCGTGAGCATCGTTGGGCGGAGAACGCGCCGGAAGTGATGCGCCATATTTCTACTCGTGGCTTTGCTTCACTCTGGCTGGGTGCACTTGCCATTGTCATTGCCTTGAACACATTTTTCGTCTGGCGAAAAGCGCATTGCGACGGTCGGCCTTTCATCTCGCCGGCACTGAAACTCGCGCTTCGATCCATTCTGCCCTGCCTGGTCCTTCCGGCCGCGACTACCATCTGGTTTTTTTACGACGGCTTTGAATTCGACAACGAGCTTCTGCTGGTGCGCGTCTGGATCGGATTTTATGGGCTGGCTTTAATTGCCACCCAACATTTCGCACCCCGATCGCTCGTGTTCCTAGGCTGGGCTTTTTTGATCACGGCCGCGGCAATGATGGTCGCATCGCGGCAATTGGAATATTATGCCACACCGCTGGTTCCCGATCTCGCGATGGGTGTCACCTTCGGATTCTACCATTTGATTTATGCAGGGTGTGTCTGGAAGTCGCCGGTACAGGCTGACAGCGAATGAAAAATGCCAGACTTCGACAAACTCGACAAAGCGATTCACGAGAAGGGTCGGCTTTCCATCATGACCTTGCTGGCGACGCGGCTGGCCTGGTCGTTTCAGGATCTCAAAGCCGAACTCAACATGAGCGATGGCAATCTCATCACTCATCTGCGGACTTTGCACAAACTTGGATTGGTCGCGGTGACGAAAGAAATTCGGGATCGTCCGCAAACGAGCTACGCCCTGACGGCGAAGGGGCGTTCGGCTTTCGCGGAATACCTCGGGGTGCTGGAACAAATTGTGAAGGCGGGAAGGAAGTAAAAAATTTTGGCGAGTTACTTTGTGACACAAAGTAAATGAAGGTCGTTGTTGCGGAACATTTCGGCATCTGTTTCGGGGTCCGCGATGCCATCGCCCAGGCGCAGGCCCTCGCCCGGGCAGCCCCACTCACCATTCTGGGCGAGCTCGTGCACAACCCGATCGTGCGCGAGCAGCTGCGCGCTCGGGGCGTTCGTGAAGAGGCTTTCGACAACACAACGCAAACTTCCCGCGTCATGATTACTGCGCACGGCACTTCGGACAAACGGCGCGACGCTCTCAACAAAAGTGGCCTGGTCGTCGCGGATGGCACCTGCCCGCTTGTTCGATACGCGCACGAACAACTCAAGCGACTGGTGCAGGCCGGTTATTTTCCGGTGGTGATCGGTTTGGCAAACCACGTCGAGGTCCGCGGTTTGGTCGGAGATTTTGCCGATGCCTTTGTCATCAATGAATCCGCCGACATCGGGAATCTTCCGGCGCGGCCTCGTTATGGGATAATTTCGCAAACGACTCAACCAATCGATCGCGTTCGCGCGCTGGTCTCGGAAATCGCCCGCGCGCATCCAAGCGCCGAGATTCGATTCGCGGATACAGTTTGCAAACCGACAAAAGATCGACAGCTCGCGCTTAAAAAATTGATCGAGGTGGCAGACGTAATCGTTGTCGTTGGCGGCCGCCAGAGCAACAACACCCGTCAATTAGTCGAAACCTGTCGCGCCGCCGGCAAAAGAGCATTGCACATCGAACGTCCTGAAGAATTGCAGCCCGAATGGTTTCGCGGGGTGCGCGTAGTCGGGCTCACTGGAGGAACGTCTACCCTGCCAGAAACAGTCGAGGCCGTCCGCCAGCGGCTCGAAGAATTCCATGATTGAACATTTCAAGACGTTGTTGCGCGGCGAAGTCGGCGCGGTTTCGCTGGAAAAGGCGGGATTGCGTTGGTTTGCCATCTATTGTCTGGCGATTGTCGTCGGCTCGTCTGTTTACGGCGCGACCATCGGGCTTTGGCGAGCGCCGCTGCAATCGGCTTTCACTGCGATCAAGTTTCCGCTGTTAATTTTCCTGACTTGCATCGGCAACGGCGCGGTCAACGGAATGCTTGCGCAACTTTTCGGTTCCGGCCTTTCCTTTAAACAAACCGCGCTTGCAATTTTGATGAGTTTCGCGATTGCAGCCGTGATTCTCGGCGCGCTCAGTCCGGTCACGCTCTTTGTTCTCTACAACGCGCCGCCGCTTGGATCGGCAAACGCGATCGTCGGCCACAGCATGGTGTTGCTCACGCATGTCTTCGCCGTTGCCTTCGCCGGGATATTGGCGAATCGGCGGTTGCTCGACTTGCTGCGAAGAATGACCGGCCGCGACGCGACTGCCCGCGCGGTTCTATTTAGTTGGCTCGCCGGCAATCTTTTTCTCGGGGCGCAGCTTGCCTGGAATTTGCGGCCCTTCATCGGCTCGCCCGGTCTGACCGTGCAATTTCTTCGCGATGATCCGCTTCGAGGAAATTTCTACGAAGCAGTCTGGCGCGCGTTTCAGCATCTCTTTTTCTAAACGAAAAACCAAAACCAAATACCAAATGAACCCACCACCAATTCCATCAAAACAACCACCATTGTTCGCCAACAATTTCGTCTTCGAGCCAATGCCGGACGCAGAAAACCCAGTCAGCCTCCTGGAAAACTTGTTGAAGCATCCGGGACGCGTCGTTCATGAGTTGCATCAAACGCGCGCGCCGATTCTGGCGGGCCGGCTGCTCATTTTCGGGATTATGGGCATTGCGATTTATGGAACAGTTGTCGGCGCGCAATCGGGCGGGGCGCAAATGTGGATCGCACCAGCCAAGCTCGGAGTGGGCACTTTGCTGGCGGTGCTGATTTGCTTGCCGAGCCTTTACATTTTCACCTGCCTCGGCGGGATTGACGCACAACTGCGCAGTGTTTGCGGCGCACTTTTCGCGGCCGTTTGTTTGAGTTCGATCTTGTTAATCGGCTTTGCACCGGTGGCGTGGATTTTTTCGCAATCAACGGACTCAATCGCTTTCATGGGGGCGCTTCATTTGCTTTTTTGGGTCATAGGCATCCGTTTCGGCTTACGCTTTATCGACGCGGCGGCCCGCTTCCTTGGCGCGCGAAGCAAAGGTCATTTCAGAATCTGGAGCGTCATCTTTGTCCTGGTCTGTTTTCAAATGACGACGACGTTGCGCCCGATCATTGGCCCCTCGAAAACATTTTTGCCGACGGAGAAAAAGTTCTTTTTGGCGCATTGGTTTGAGACGATAAAGGCTCCAAATCAGGAGAAGAAATAAGCCGCGGACGGCGCGAATAAGCGCGGATTGTTACATCCGGGAAACCATCGGATCCGGAAATTGAAGGGCAGGCGCATCGCCTGCCGACGGAATTGTACGGCAAGCGGGAGCGGTTGATGGCAGACGATCGCTGGTGAGTCGAGAGGCTCGCCAGAGGAAAGTCCGAACACCATACGGCAGCATGCCGCGTAGAAAACGCGGGCGCGACGGTTGCAAAACTGCGGCGACGGAAAGTGTCACAGAAAAGATACCGCCGGTTCTTTGAGAAAAGTGCAGGCAAGGGTGAAAAGGCGAGGTAAGAGCTCACCGCGTGCGAAGTAATTCGCGCGGCAGGAAAAACCCCATGCGGTGCAAGACAAAACAGGAGGAGGACAGCCGGTCCGTTGATCTCCGGGTATCGTCGCACCACGTTGCGCGCAAGCGTAGCGGGCGATTCATGGAAGTGAGTTGAGATAAATGATCGTCCCGGCTGAGAAATCAACCGGACAGAATTCGGCTTACCGCCATCAAATTATGAAGGGCGCTTCGGAAACGAAGCGCCCTTCGCTTATTTTGTCGATGAGTTACTTGATCAGGGTTGTGTCGATTCTTGCACCCGATCGACGCCCTCTTCGATTTTCTGCACCGTCGGATGCAATTCTTTAAGAATTTCGTGCTCTTCCTTAGAGAGTTCTTCGATAGTGCGAGCCTGTTGTTGCAGTTCTTCCAGCATGGTGTTCTGCCGTTCTGAAATGCGATGCATCCACCAAAAACAAACCGCCCAGCAGCCGATGTCGAGCAGGGTTACGAAATTTGCCAAGGTAGGCCCCATCGCATTCGAATCGCGTCTCGCAGCGCAATTGGCGGGGCGGCGTTAGGTCAGCAGCGCTTTACGATTCAGCCGGTCGCCGCGAGTATCGCTGAATGTTTGTGGGAAAATCGGAAACGACAAAGCGGTTTGACTGGCGAATTCCGGCAGCGTGGCTGACGCTCTGCATTGTCTGGAGCTCGACGTGGCTCGCGATTAAAGTCGGCCTGCGCGATTTGCCGCCGATTTCATACGTCGCGATTCGCTTTCTGGTCGCGATCCTTGCTTTGATCGCTGTTTCGGTTGGGCATACCCGTTTGCTGCCAAAGCGCCGATCGGATTATGGCGTGCTCGCTTTCACTGGCGTGCTGATGTTCGCGATCAACTATGTGCTCTTGTTTTGGGGCGAATTGTACGTGTCTTCGGGGTTGGCGGCGATTTTGCAGGCATCAATTCCGATTTTTGGAATGGTGTTCGCGCACTGGCTTTTGCCGGAGGAACCGTTGCGCTGGCAACGCCTCCTCGGCGCATTCGTTTCGATCGGTGGCGTCGCGTTAATTTGCGCTCGCCTGCTCAGTTTCAATGGCTGGCTCGCATTCCTGGGCGGCCTCGGGATCACCATCGGCGCAGCTAGCGCAGCCTTTTCCAATGTATTGTTGAAATCGCGGCGGATGGATCTTGCGCCGGCCATGATGGCAGCGTGGCAAATGATTTTTGGCACCGTGCCGCTGCTGGTGATTGGATTTGTCGTAGATGGCAACCCGGCACGTTTTCATTGGACCGGGACCGCGATTTTCTGCCTCCTTTATCTCGCGATCATCGGATCGTCGCTCACCTTTTTGCTTCTTTACTGGCTAATGCCGCTCATGTCGGTGACGAAATTGCAAACTATCTCGCTGATCACGCCGCCCGGTGCGATCGCGCTCGGCTGGGCCCTCGGTGGCGAACGATTGTCGGCCTGGTCGCTTCTCGGTGCCTGTTTCGTCCTTGCCGGGGTCTGGACGATTTTCCGACCACTCGCAGATGAGAAGGAAGCCGCAGAGCGCGCTTTGGAATCACAAGTTGCCGCTCCGCGTGCCTGAGGATTTTCTTTTTTTGAATGTCTCCGATGGACGCTCGCAGATTTTCAGAAGCCGATCGAAACTGAGAGCGACTAGCGTTCCATGCCATCCGAATTGCCACCCGAGGAAGATCGTTCTGGTGTTCCGATCGCACCGCCGCTGCTATTCGTGTTGCCAATCATCGCACCCTTTGCCCTGGTCGTGCCAATGAGCCTCCTGCATCGCGCATGCCGATGGATTCTTGGCGCAATATTCTTCCTCGCCGGAGTCACGCTGAACATCGCCGGATTCGTCACGCAGAAGCGCGGGCACCGACCCGATTCCGTTCAATCCCAGCACACGCATCGTCGCACACGGGCCGTATCGTTTTAGTCGTAATCCGATGTACGTCGCTTTGGCCTTCTGGACGCTGGGAATTGGCTTTCTGGTCGATTGCGCGTGGATGCTGCTGGCCGTGCCGATCGGCTTGGTCCTGATCGACCGCCTCGCCGTTACGCGCGAGGAACGCTATCTCGAACGCAACGAATATCTCAACTATAAACGGCGGGTTCGACGCT
>QHRJ01000087.1 GCA_003220075.1 Verrucomicrobiota bacterium | reverse complement strand
TTTATCTCTCGCGATCAGGCTGGGGCGCAGAATCACGAATTTATTTGTGAAGCCTCCCCGGAATTGATTGGGTGCCTGCTCGAACATCGCGGCGTGATCAAGCGCATCACAATCGCACCGGAAACAAAAGGAGCGCTGGCAGCGATCAAAGAATTTTCTGCCGCCGGAATTGTCGTTGGCGGTGGCCATTCCAATGCCTGGGAGGAAGAAGCGCGCGCCGCTTTGGCGAACGGAATGCGGAGCGTGACGCACACTTTCAATTGCATGTCGTCGGCGCGACGACGGGGAACAAAACGGGTCGCCGGTCTGCTCGAATTTGCGCTGAGCGAGCCGAAGATTTGCTGCGAGTTGATTGCGGAGGAACACCACGTTTCTCCCGCGCTGATGAAGCTGGCCTATTGCGCGAAAGGCGTGGGCGGAATTTCCCTCGTGACCGATGCGACTGCCGGCGCTGGCCTGGCCGAGGAAACGACCTTCCAGCTTGCTGGTAAAGAATGTATCGTGAAAAACGGAGCCTGTTTTCTTGCCGGCACCGGTGCCCTTGCCGGAAGCGCATCGCGTCTGATCGATCTGGTGCGAGCGATGATCCGCAACGCGGAAGTGCCTTTACCTGATGCGATCGGGATGGCGTCACTTAATCCGGCGCGCGCGGCCGGCCTGCCCGAGAAAGGTGAGATCGCGATTGGCAAGGATGCCGATTTGGTTGTGCTCTCGCCGGAGCTGGAAGTGGTGCGGACGTACGTCGCGGGCGTGGAAATTTTCGTAGCATGATAACAACTGCCCGTGCGTCATCCCGAGCGAATGCGAGGGACCTCTCAATTCGCTCATGCTCACACAAGTTTGATGACGTCCCTCGCCGTCTTTTGCGGCTCGGGATGACCGAGCGCTAGCGTGAATTTTGCGGTCGGGCGCAGTTGACGATTAGAGCTCGAGCAAAAAGTTTGCGATCTCGAGTGATGCGGCCGGCCGGCTGATTTTGGCGATATTCTCCGACCATTCCTGTAGCAATTTGCCGTCATCGGCAAAAGCGCGGGTGAGAATCGCAATTGCCTCATCGTTGTTTAGCGCGACCGTGCCAGAATTGGTTTGGGTAATGAGTTGCGCATTTCCTTCTTCCTGGCCGGGCACAACTTGATTGATGATCATCGGGCAAGCGGCCGCGATTGCTTCCTGCACCGTTGCGCCACCGGCCTTGCTAACGAGAACATGATGCGAAGCGAGCAACTGCGGCAACTCCGTTGTCCAACCGATAATCGTAAATTTTTGCGCGGAAGCATCACGAATCGATTCAACTGCGCGCTGCACCTTTTCGTCCCGACCAACCGTGACGGTCAGCTGAGTATTCGGAATTCTTGCCAGCCAGCGGCTAAGACTGGAGGCGGAACTTTGGCCGGCGTTTATCATCTGCAAAATCCGCCACGGCGGGCCGGACGGCCGAATTTGCTTCCCGCCGAGCGCAGCAAAACGCGGGCTGACGGGAAATCCGAAGACGCGGATCAACCTCCGATCGATCCCGGCGCGGGCGAGGACATCGGCGGTTTGCTCATTCGCCAGCAGGAAATAATCGGCCGAACAACGATACCAGATCGAATTGATCGTGATCGAATCGGTGACGCAGACGACGCGTCTGGGTTTGGAGCCGTTGGCCGGCCCGTAAAGCTCATCGAGGAAATGGGAATACGGCGGATAAACCGAAACGATGAGATCGGGCCGATCAGTCCCGATGATTGCCGATAATCGCTTCCGCACTCGGGAAAACCAGCGCAGCCCATGGCGAAAATCCGGGCGTTGATCGATCCAGGAATAAATCGCGGACCAAACACGCGGCGCACGATTGATCCCGACGAGATAAGCCCGCCGCGCGATCGAGTTTACGCGGCCAAACCCTTCCGCAAACAGATCGCGACATTCGACGGACAACTCGGGCGAGGTCTGGGCCAGAGCGTCGCGAATTGCACGGGCGGCACTGTTATGTCCTTCGCCAAAACCGGCAGTAAGAATGAGAATTTTTTTCACGACGGAAACGGCGCGGGGAGTTTAATGGATAATTGCGCAGGGCAAAGTACACTTGGGCGCGATGAAGATGTTGCGGCTGGTTGGACGCACCGCGCGCCGGATGGTTTGGGAGACGGCGATGGACAACACCACCGGTCTGGCTGCACAAATGGCCTATCAACTTCTTTTCACTCTGGCCCCCGGCCTTCTTTTTCTCTGGCACCTGCTTGGATTGTTCGGGACCGACCCGGCCAAACTGCATCGCATGTTCGTCATTTTGAAAGAATTTCTGCCGCCGGATCCTAAGGTGCAGGACATTCTTGATTCCGCGCTCGCCAGCGTGGTTGTGACTGGTTCGAGCGGATGGATTGCGAACGTGGGAATCATTGCCGGAATTTACCTCGGCACCATGTTTATCAGCACGGTTTCGCGCGCCCTCAGTCATACTCACGGCGTGGTCGAAGATCGGCACTGGTGGTCGAAATACATCATCTCTTTTTTCCTGCTTTTTTGGTTCGGCCTCACCATTCTGGTTTGCTTTAACGCGGTCGTTTTTGGTGAAACGCTGGCCGGGATCGCAGAAGTAAATTTGCAGCTAAAGATTCCGCTTCAGGAGTGGGTTGCAGCCCTGAATCTGCCCCTTACTGCCATCGCCCTCATTATTCTTGCCCTCGGCCTCTATCTGCTGACTCCGGAAAATTATCTCACCATCCGCCAGGCCTTACCCGGCGCGATCTTATTCGCAGTTGGCTGGCTGGCAGTCACGAAACTGTTTCAGCTTTATGTCGCGAAATATGATCGCTACAACCCAACCTATCACGCCCTCGCCTCCATCATCATTTTGCTGACCTGGATGTATCTGACCTGTTTGCTATTGTTACTCGGCGGAAAACTGAATGCGATTCTGCGCCGCGAACACGAGCGCGAGTTGCAAAATTCCGCTCCTGCGCCCCAGCCTGCTTGAGACTTTTCCTGTGAGGTGCGCACCGGTGAGTCGTTTTTGTTTATGGTTGCTGATTGCATGCGCTCTCAACGGAGTGCCCGCCTACCCGCAGGTTTCATCTGAGGAAACTCCTCAAAGCATCGCGAAAGCTTCACCGAGCCCGGCCAAATCACCAACGCCGAAGCCAAAAGCGTCGCCGAGGAAAAAGAAAACAACTGCTAAAAAAACACCGACGCCATCAAAGAAAAAGAAGAAGGCGAAGACGTCGCCGAGTCCGTCGCCAAAAAAGAAAACGAAAGGGTCGCCCGCTGCATCACCGAAAAAATCGCCGTCGCCCAGCCCTGTTCCGTTGACGGAGGAGCCGTCAGTACCGGGCCCGACCCCAACGCCGTCTCCCACGCCGGTGGCTACAGCTCGACCAACGACTGCAAGCGGCGCCGTCCCACAGGTGGAAGTTGAGAAGTCAGGATTTGTTGGCGATCAGGGTTATGAACCGCCGCCAACCCCAACCCCACATCGCGGCTGGTGGTTCTGGTCACGGCCGGAAGTCAGTTATCAGTATCTTTCGCGGTCGGTCCGAAGCGAAATCGATCGCGCGCCGGTGATGCGCCGTCGCTGGCAATTCATCGTTGTGCATAACAGCGGCACACGACAGGGCAGCGCCCGTATTTTCGATTATTATCACCGGCACGTGCGCCGAATGCGAAACGGACTGGCCTATCATTTTGTCATCGGAAACGGCACCTCGACCGGTGATGGCCAAATCGAAGTAGGCGATCGCTGGCGACGCCAGATCAACGGCGGACACGTGCACAGCGATTATTTGAACAACATTGCGCTCGGGATTTGCCTGGTGGGCGATTTCAATCGCGATCAACCAACGCGCCGCCAGCTCGAAGCCTGCGAAGAGCTGATCAATTATCTGCGAAAACGTTGCGGGAAAATTGATGCGCATTACGCGGTTGTGCGCCCCCATCGCGAAGTGAATCCGCCGCAATGGGCGACTGATTGTCCCGGCAATGCCTTTCCATATTCCTGGTTTCGGAAATTTCAGGAGTAAGCGTCCGTCATCCCGAGCGTGAGTCGAGGGATCCCGGGACGAAAGCTTATAGGTAACTTCGCCGGCCCTCTCGACTCTCGCTCGGGCTGACAAGCTTTCTGAGTGTCACCGTTGTAGGGCAAGCGCTCCCGCTTGCCGTGGCAGGCAGGAATGCCTGCCCTACAATGCCCCTTGGGACGACGGTTACACTTTTGATTGTCAGCGCGGTCGAGGAGCGGCAATTTATAGGTATGGGAGATCAACCGACGATCAAGATCGAATCCGCTACGCAGTTGGCAGTGTTTCTCAGCAACCGGCCCGGCGCGCTGGCGCGCGTGTGTGAAGAATTAGCCGGCGCGGAAATTAATATCCACGCGCTTTCCATTTCCGACACCGCCGATCATTCGGTAGTGCGAATGGTGTTAAGCGATCCGACCAAGGCCCTCATGCTTCTGGGCGAACGCGGCGTGCTCGCGCTGGAGACGGAAGTGTTAATGATCGAGACGGAAAACCATCCGGGCGTGCTCGGCCAAATCGCGCACCGCCTTGCCGAGGCAGAGGTGAATATCGAATACGCTTACATGGCCGCCACACTGAACTCGGCCAAAGGCTTGATGATCTTGCGCCCGGATGACGTTGAGAAGGCGCAACAGGTGCTGCGCGATTTATGACCGGTGTTGTTATCGGCGCACGTAAATTGCGATCGCCTGCACGCGGCGATTAATTAACGGCCCACCAACACTCCCGCCGCCGCCGTAGAAATGATGGCGACCGCCGCCGAACCCGCCGACGCCCACCGAAAGTCCGCCAACCGGCCGATCGTACACTTGCTGCAAGAGCACACCATTGGCCCCAAGTGCGGCGGCTTCTCGGCGCAGATCGGCAATCGCGTCATCGAGCGAGTCGCGATCGGGAAAAAGCCATGTTGTGCCGGCAGATGAATTGATGATGGCGATTTGTTCGTAATGGCGCGGTGGAGCCTCGTAAACTCGAACCGCGGCTGGGCTGATGGGCGGGCGTGCCGGACCAATGATGGTGACATGAGTGGCGCATCCCGAAATAAATGACGCAATCAAGATCGCGGCAGCTGCGCATAAGAGGTGTTTCATTGCAATAGTAATTCGAAACGCGAAGTCGAATCGCGCGCCAACGCAGGCTGCTAACAGGTCAGGCAATGTCCCACCATCATCCCAAGCGCAAGTTGAGGGATCCCGTTGCGTTACCTTAAAGGTTTCATGACGGGATCCTCGACTGTTGCTCGGGATGACCAATGTGTATTTCCATTCCACCCGTTGCGCATCGCATTTGCTTGGTGAATAGGAACGCTTCGCCATTATGACGCCAATCAAAATCTGGCTCGGCTATCCATATCCCCTTGGCGCGACCTGGCTGGGCAATGGCGTCAACTTCGCGCTCTTCTCCGAACACGCCACTTCAGTCGACCTCTGTCTTTTCGACAGCATGGAAGCACCGGAGGAAAACGTTCGCATTCCGGTGACGGAACATACCGATCAGGTCTGGCACATTTTTCTACCCGAAGTTCGGCCGGGACAGATTTACGGGTATCGCGTTTCCGGACCGTACGAACCGGAAATTGGAATGCGTTTCAACAGTTCCAAGCTGCTCCTCGACCCCTACGCCAAGGCGATCGCGGGCCGGGTGGAATGGGGCGACGAAATGTTTGGCTACGTCGTTGGCGGTGAGAAGGAGGATTTGACTCGCGATTTTCGCGATGATGCTTGGGGAATGCCCAAAGCGGTGGTGATTGACAATGCATTCAACTGGGATGGCGATCGTAAGCTGGGACGGCCGCTGGCGGAATCAATCATCTACGAAGTGCACGTGAAAGGTTTTACCAAATTATGCCCGGGGATTCCGCCGGAATTGCGCGGCACTTTCGCCGCCCTCGGCAGCACTTGGGCGATTGATTATTTCAAACACATGGGTGTCACCGCGGTCGAGCTGCTGCCAGTGCACGCCCACGTTGATGACAAGGCTCTCGTCGATCGCGGGCTGACGAACTACTGGGGTTATAACACGATTGGTTTCTTCGCGCCGGAAGCGACATACTCCAGCAGCGGCGATCGAGGCGAGCAGGTGAACGAGCTCAAGGGGATGGTGCGCAATCTGCATGCCGCCGGAATCGAGGTCATTCTCGACGTGGTTTATAACCACACCGCCGAAGGGAGTCACCTCGGACCGACTCTGGCCTTTCGCGGGATCGATAACATCGCCTCCTACCGATTACGGACGGAAAACCCGCGTTTCTATCTTGATTTCACCGGCACCGGCAACACCTTCAATCTTCTGCACCCCCGCACCCTCCAACTGGTGATGGACAGTTTGCGCTATTGGGTGCTCGAGATGCACGTGGACGGGTTCCGGTTCGATCTCGCCACCACCCTTGCGCGCGACGCCAACGGCGTGAACAAGCTACACGCTTTCTTTGAGATCATTCACCAGGACCCGGTGCTTTCGCAGGTAAAACTAATCGCGGAACCATGGGACGTGGGGGAAGACGGGTATCAGGTCGGTAATTTTCCGGTCTTGTGGGCGGAATGGAACGGGAAATATCGCGATGCGATGCGCAGTTTTTGGAAAGGCGACGAAGGAAAGATCGGCGAGGTGGCGTATCGGTTGACTGGCAGTCCCGATCTGTATCAGCACACTGGCAAGCGACCTTACGCGAGCATCAATTTTATCACCGCGCACGACGGATTCACTCTCACAGATCTCGTTAGCTACAATGAGAAACACAACGAAGCCAACGGGGAGAAGAACCATGATGGCGACAGCAATAATCACTCATGGAACCACGGCGCGGAAGGCCCGACCGACGATCCGGAGATCAGCGCCTTGCGCGAACGACAGTGCCGTAATTTTCTCACCACGCTCTTTATTTCGCAGGGCGTGCCGATGCTGCTGGGCGGAGATGAATTCGGCCGCAGTCAAAACGGCAACAACAATGCCTATTGCCAGGATAATGAGATCAGCTGGCTTAATTGGGAAAAACGAGACGAAAAGCAAAAGGCGCTCTTCGAGTTTACCCGGCGGCTGATTCACCTCCGGCACCAGCATCCTGTTTTTCGGCGCCCGAAATTTTTCCAAGGCCGCCGTATCCGTGGGAGCGAGATCAAAGACGTAATGTGGTTCAATCCCGGAGGCAACGAAATGACCGAGGAAGATTGGAGTTTACCTTCCGCCCGTTGTCTCGGAATGATGCTGAGCGGCGACACCATTGATGTCCTCAATTTTCAGGGGGAACCGATTCGCGACGATACCTTTTTATTTCTGATCAACGCCCATTACGAAACGATTTCGTTTCTTCTCCCCGGCCAGGAACAAATTGAATGGCAACTGCTCATCGACACTGCCCTTGAATCCGGTTTTCTGGCCGAGCCAAAAAGTTTTGCCTCGGGCGATGAGCTGCCGGTGATCGATCGCGGCGCCTGCCTGCTCAAGCTAAGTGCTGGGGCACAGGCGGAAGCGCGCCAGGAATCATTCCGGAAACGCCATTTCGATTTTCCGCATGGCGCTCCCCAGCCGTCGCCAGAAAAAAAGAATAGCCGTGATAAGTGACTGGCAAACGAACTAGATTGCGGGGAAGTCGCGTCCGCGCATTGTGATGGCATGACACCGACCTCGCTCATTATCGTGGCCGATCGAGGAAGCTTGAAAGCTTACCGGGTGAACGAAACCCCGACGCGCGGGCCAAGTTTGAAGCTGGTGCAGGCCTTCGATGTCACCGATGCGCATGGCAAACTGGTCGATAAAGTCACCGATTTGGCCGGGCGCTACGCGGCGAGCGATGGGGCCGGAATGCATCAGGCATCGATCGCGGAAACCAAATTGGAAACCGAAACCGAGCGCCGGATCAACAAACAGTTAGCCGATCAAATTACGCAAATCGCGAAGTCCAACGGAGTGGAAGGCTGGTCTTTCGCCGCACCCGCCTCGTGCCATAACGCGATCATTGAATTGCTTGCGCCCGATGTCCGTAATCGCATTGTCGAATTCGTGAAATCCGATCTGGTGAAAGTGGAGCCGGCGAAGTTAGCTTCCCATTTTCGCTCATTGCAGCCAATCTAGGGGAAAATGGGCCACAGCCGAATCGCATCAGAGCGCTTGGCGTTTACCGCCCGGAAGCGTTAGAATAGAGACCGCTATGCAATTGCCAGTAAATATCACTTACCGCGGCCTGAAAAAATCCCAAGGAATCGAACAACTGGTATTAGAGAAAGCGACCCGGCTGGACAAATTTTGCGATCACATTAGCCGGTGCGACGTTGCCATTGAACAACCGAATCACACTCACAAAAAAGGAAACCAATTCCGGGTGCGGATTGATGTCACCGTCCCGCCCGGCCACGAATTGGTCGCGGAAGAAAAACAGATCGATAACGGGACGCACGATCCGCTGGCAAAGGTGATACACGACGCGTTCAAGACGATGGAGCGGGAATTGCGCCGGGTGGTCGACAAGCAGCGGCGCAACGTAAAAACGCACGCCGATTCGCGTTCGCCCAAATAATATTGACGGGAGGTAGGGGCGATTGACCTTGCCAGTCCGGCTCGGACTCGCCCGCGATTCGGTGAACCACCGCGACTAGAACCCCGCCGTGAACAAACACCCCGTTTCCACTCGGCCGGTTCGAAAGCAACTCGATCATTCGACGCATTATCCCGCACGATTTGGCACTACCTTTTTCATTACAATTTGCTGTGAAGCCCGATATGTAAATCAGCTTTGTCGAGAGGATGTCGCGCCGGTGGTCTTCGAAACCGCACGTCGTTATCACGATACTCAGAAATTAAACCCTACCCTTGCTGCCTGACCACCTGCACATGCTAGTTGGCATTCCAGGCGACGCCGATCTCTCAAACCTCCTTCGCGACTTCAAACGCATTACCGCGAAAATCGCAAAGATCCGTTGGCAGCGAAATTTTTTCGATCACAGATTGCGGCACGATGAAAGCGAGACAGAAAAATTTGAATACATCCGCCAGAACTCTGTGCGCGCAGGTTTGATTCGTGCGGCGGATGAATGGCCTTACGTCCGTTTCGGCGAAAGGTAGGGGCGGCTCATCCCAAGCGTGCGGGGGCGATTGCGGTCAATCGTCCCTACTCCCTCTTTTTTCCCCATTTGGCCATGATTTCATCAACCAACTGTTTGGGGAGGCGACCGCGCAGCAGTGGATCATTCTCATAATACTCAGCCCAATAAAGAATGTCGCGGTAATCGGTCTGCGCTGTTTTGACGTACTCCCCGATTTTCTCGAGCTTGCCCTTGCTCAGCTCCAGGATGTCCCACCTTACCCGATCGCTCTCCGGTCCCGAGTAGCCGGCAAGTAGCTCAAGAACACGATTCTGGTCCGGGCCTTCGAACTCCCGGCCAATACGTTCAATTATGCGTTGTTCCATTAAGCTTGCCGGATCGACCCTAGCTCCCAGACTTTTCGCAGCACCGCGACCGACTGGCCCAGATTACCTAACGACTTCATGCAGGTCCCCTTTTCCAACCGAATTTCTTCGGGAATCGGGATATGACCTTTGTCGCCGTCGAAAAACGATTCGACCGCGAGTCCGCTGTGATCGGCCCACGCGGTGATGGCGTCACGATCGAGGAACTGGTTCAAGTGTCCGCCGGCCTTGCCATTAACTGATAGCATGAAAGTTTTCCAATGACATGGGATCCGGAACTCCAGAAACGAAATGATTACTTGCCCACCCACCTTTAACACCGTGAGGCCTCCTGAAGGTATTTGAAGCTTTCTTCCTGGGTTGTGTGGGTGAGAACGAAGAAGAATGTGACAAAGTCGGCCACGTTATCGGCGCGGGATGCGGATATCCTCGACGACGCTGAATTCCCAATTCCTGTCGCATGGTCAACGTTTTGGCCGATTGAATCAGCCGGGGAACGACATCTGTCCCGATGTAGCGGATGGTTTCATCCGGGGCCAGTTGCTGCGCCAGGCTGCCGCGACCCACATCGACAACAAGGTGTCCCGTGGTTAATCCCAAAGAGCGCAAGAGATAATACTCCAGTTTGGCCGACAGCTTCGAACTCGCCTCCGACCGCCCGTCGCAAGGCCTCCTCTCCTGAGCCTAAGCGTTGCTCCACTCCCCTGACATGAGCGATGTATGGATAGCTACCCTGAGACATGATAGTGATGGAGGGAAAACAACATCAGCCAGGACGTTCGAGCCCGCTAGTCCGCCCATCAGCCAGAAGCGCTCGTCGCGACTTGCCGCAGCCGGTTCGGACAGCTAGTAAGTAAATTCTTAGAATCATCGTGCCGCTGATTGAATTTCCGCCAGCCGGCGTCACCGACGTTTTGCCGTCGCCCTATCTGCGGCGACTAATTCGAAGCGGTCGCGTTGTCGGTAGCTTTGTCACGGTTCAAGTGATCGTGCAGATGATCGGTTTCTTGAGCGGAATCCTGCTCATTCGAATGCTCGAGCAACGCGAGTACGCCTTCTTCACCATCGCCAACACAATGCAAGGCACCCTCAATTTGCTCGCCGATATCGGGGTTAGCGTTGGACTCGTTTCGATCGGCGGCCGGGTTTGGCAGGACCGGCCCCGCTTCAGCCAACTAATCACCACCGCACTATATCTTCGGCGACGTCTCGCCCTTCTGGCGATGATTGCTGTCACGCCGCTGCTCTATTTCATGCTCGCAAAAAATGGGGCGTCCCTCAACTACACTGCTTTGCTAACCATTCTCGTTTTGATCGGACTCGCCATTCAGCTCGATGTCGGGGTGCTGGGGGTGATTCCGCGACTCCGTGGCGATATCAGAGTCATTCAACGCATCGACCTCTTTGGCGCCATCCTGCGACTAACGATTCTTGCCCTCCTAGCCTTCATTTTTCTCAACGCTGGCATCGCCGTCACCGTGTCGACCGTCGTAATTTTTGCGCAATATCTCGTGCTCCGCCGTTACAGCGCATCGGTGATCGATTTTGGCGCGCCGCAAAACGCCGACGATCGCAAAACCATGCTCGGTCTCATCCGCAGCCAGGCCGCCAACGCTGTCTTCTATTGTTTCCAGGGACAAATCACCATTTTTCTCATCAGCTTTTTCGCGCGTCAGAGTAGCTCGGTCGCGGAGGTGGGTGCGCTCGGCCGGCTCACCATGATCTTTGTCGTACTGGCAAATTTGCTGGCTAATATTTTCATTCCTGCGTTCGCCCGCTGTCGGGAGCGGCGACAACTGCGCTCGCTCTATCTCGAGATCGCTGGCGGAGTTAGCTTGTTCTGCCTTGTCGTGATCGCGGCTGCCGCAATTTTCCCAGACCAATTCCTTTTCGTGCTCGGGAACAAATACGCGCACCTGCACCGCGAGCTCTTATTGATGGTCGGCTCTGCCGTGCTGGTCGCGCTCACCGGCACATTTTGGTCGCTCAATGCTGCCAAGGCTTGGGTCGCCG
>QHRJ01000363.1:1288-2746 GCA_003220075.1 Verrucomicrobiota bacterium | reverse complement strand
TTGTAATCCGATCCGGTGCTGATCGTGTCCGTGGAGCGCAACACGACATGGCCCGAAAAAGGATCTTGCCGAAACATCCAGTCGAAGGCGGCGTCGATCTCGTCCTCGGGAACTTTCCACGCCACCAGGGCACCCTCAGCCAGGTTTGTCGCAAGCAACGTTTGACGGACGCGTCGGATCGTTCCTGCGCGCAACATCGCGGCGATCCGTGCCATAACAACGTCCACACCTATACCCGAACGATTCGCAATTTCTTCAAATGGCTCACGCACGAACCCTTCGATTTCGTCCTCTGAGACTGCGAGAACCTTCGCGTTGACCGGATCGTTATGTTCTACTGGCAACATCCCACTACTAATTAGTCCGTCACTGAGTAAATTGTCCAATACCATGCTTCGATACCTGGATGACCGGTCCTTGCTCGAAGCGCGCAACTTGTTTTTTCGTGACGCGAGGCTTGGCGCGGATGGCGGTTACGGCGATCGCTGGGTGCGCATTGAGGCCAAGCCAATTCCCTTTTATTTTCCCAATTGGCCAGCGCGCGTTGCGGCAGCGCGGTTACACGATTTGCATCACATCGCGGCTGAGTATGAAACAGATTGGCCGGGCGAAGCGGAAATTGCCGCGTGGGAAATTGCCAGCGGTTGCGCCCGACATCACGCGGCTTGGATTCTGAATCTTGGAGCATTCAGTGTCGGGCTTGTCATCGCGCCGAAGAGACTTTTTCGCGCCTTTCTGCGCGGGCGTCGCGCCAAGACAAATTTATATAAGGGTGGCTTCGATGAATCGCGGCTTGATGATATCACGGTCGGAATATTGCGCGATCAACTCGGGTTGCGAGCGGCGCTGCCATCGGCCGGTGCCACCGACGTTGCGCTGTTCCTTCTTTGGTGCATCCTGTCGGTGCTTATCTGGCTGCCGCTTCCGTTGGTTACTGTCGTCCTTTTGTGGCTGATCGTGGCGCGAAATTTTGGATGACGTAGAACTCAGGACACGCAGGAGAAAACAGCTGCAAAGTGGCAGCCCGTGCCAGTCAGGACAAACAGATGCCAGATGAAGTGCGCGTAGCGCAGCCGTTCGTTTGCAAAAAATAACGTGCCGACAGTATAGGCGACGCCGCCGGCGATTAACCAGAGCACTGCCGACAAAGGAATCGTCAGCGCGAGCGGGCGGATGAGGACCACTCCGAGCCAGCCCGTTCCGAGATAGAGAGTCATCGCAAGTTTCCGATGACGCTGGGTGCCGCGGGTTGCTTTCATGAGGACGCCGAAAAGTGCGAGCGCCCAGACAATGCCAAGCATGATTAAGCCGCCAGAATGGCGCAACGGACCGAGCGCAAACGGCGTGTAAGTCCCGGCGATCAGCAAAAAAATCGCCGAATGATCCAGTGTCTGAAGAAAAAATTTGGCAGGCGTGTGAGGCCAGGCGTGGTAGAGCATCGATCCCAGATACAGCAGC
>QHRJ01000363.1:0-1279 GCA_003220075.1 Verrucomicrobiota bacterium | reverse complement strand
CAATTCCTCGCCGGCAGATTGCCTCCGCGTCGGCAAGGCCAGCGGCTGATCAACATTCAGCGCGCGGCCTCATGCAATGCGCAGCGCGCAATTTTGCAAAGCGAAAATAGCGGTTTAGTGCGCCAGCTCGGGCGAAAGTTGCAATTAGCGTCAAAACAACCTTCCATCGAGGCAGCACATCCATGGCCAAAAACAACAGAGAGAAACCACCAAAAGCGATCTTTTTCGACGCACTTGGAACACTGTTCTATTTGACTCGGACGGTTGGTCACCACTACGCACTCGTCGGGGCAGAAATCGGGCTAAAGCTGGACGCAGATAAACTTGATAGGGTATTTGTTTGGGCTGCGAACAGAATGCCAACACGTTCGGCGATCGACAGGCCACGAGAAAATGATGACAAACATTGGTGGCGTGAGCTGGTCCATATTGTCCTCGCGCAGGTCGCGCCTTCGCTAGGCGAGATTGATCAGGATAATTTTTTTGAAATCGCTTACGAACACTTTGCGGAACCCGGTGTCTGGGAACTCTACCCGGAAGTTCCGGGCGTCCTAGAGCAATTGGAACCACGTTTTCAGCTCGCCGTAATCTCAAATTTCGATGGGCGTTTGCGTTTCATTCTCGAAGGCCTCGGTATTTCGAAATTCTTCAAGCGCCTTTTCATTTCCAGCGAGATAGGCGCAGACAAGCCGGATCCGGAAATTTTCCGACGCGCACTAAAGTTAATCGATCTAGAGCCGAACCAGGTGATTCACGTCGGCGACGATCCGCAGCGGGATTGGGAAGCAGCCAGTGAGGCTGGTTTGTCGATCTTTGAATTGGATAGACCAAAGAATTCGCTCCGCGATCTGGTTACTGCTTTGACCACGAATAGACACGAATAGACACGAATAAACACGAATTAATTGAGAGCGTCGGAGCTTCGACGCGTCCCATCTTCTGTAGCGGCAGCCCTGTGGGCTGCGTCCGTCCGTACCTCTCAGAGACGTGGCTAGAACAGCATGGGTCGGCCGGGACTCGAACCCGGAACCAACGCCTTAAAAGGGCGCTGCTCTACCGATTGAGCTACCGACCCTCCGCGGACCATCACTTTCTAATGCCTGCGAGATTTTTCAATGTACAATGACACGCCGTCGGCCATGATCTCTCATGAGTACAAGTGCATTTTCGTAGAGGTGCCTAAGACAGGCTCGACCAGCGTCCGCGCCATTCTGGGCAAGGCTTGGAAACCACATCTGAATCTGTGGCAGATCAAAAACCAGATGGAAACGTATTGGAC
>QHRJ01000364.1 GCA_003220075.1 Verrucomicrobiota bacterium | reverse complement strand
ATGGCGAGAAAATTTCCCATCATGTAGAGATTGAAGTTGGCAAAGCGAAAAGCGGCGTAGGGGTCGTGCGACGGCGGACCAATTGGCGGAACAGCCTGCGGCGCTTCGTCGTGATTCATGAGTGGTCGCGTGCAGAACGCGCTCGCGAGAGGCTAGCGTCGCGATTTGGTGTCGCAAGGGAGGTGTTAAACAATGAGCGGGCTCGCTCCCATGCATGTCATCCCGAGCGCGAGCGAGGGACCTCGCCTAAACTCTTGGATCACACAAGCTAACTTGGGTTTCAACACTGTATTCGTGAGTCCCTCACCCCGAAAGCATTCGGGTTCGGGATAACACGCGCCATGTTGCAATTGAAAGCGCGCCGCCAATTTGATTTCGCCAGCGATAGGTTGAAGAACTACCGCAAGGAGTTTGTAACTAGTTAGAGATTTCTCGACTACGCTCGAAATGACAGACGTGAGCACTTGCCATCAGCCGTGACGCCGAGTAGTTGCAAGCAATGACGCCGCTGTACTCGCGCACCAATCCATTTCCCGGAAAAATGGTCGTTAATCGACGGCTGAATGAAGGAAATTGGAACAAGGAGACGCGGCACCACGAAATTTCGCTGGCTGGTTCGGGATTGACCTTCGAGCCAGGAGATTCGATGGCAGTGTGCGCGTCGAACGATCCGCCGCTGGTCGAAGAGATAATTCGTGCACTCGGTGCTACCGGCGATGAGATCGTGCCGGCGGGAAAAAACGAAACAGCGCCGCTGCGAAAGGCCTTGCTCCGAAACTACTCCATCACCACGCCGACCCCGAAATTCTTGAAAGCGATCGTCGAGCGGGCCTCGGCCGCGCCGTTGCTAGAAGAGTTGCTTCGCCCCGACCATAAACACGATCTGCAGGTTTATCTCTGGGGAATGGAGGTGATCGATTTCCTCCTGCAACATCCTTCGGCGAAATTTACGCCCGGGGAATTCGTTGGTCTCCTAACGAAATTGCAACCCCGGCTTTACTCGGTGGCAAGTTGCTTGCGGGTCTATCCCGAATCCGTCCACTTCATCGTCGATGTCATTCGCTACGAGTCGCACGGACGCCTTCGCAAAGGTGTGGCTTCGACCTTTCTGGCTGAGCGCTGCAATGATCAGCCCGTCCCAGTTTTCCCCAGCGTGGCTAAGCATTTTCATCTGCCGGAGGGCGATGCCGACATTATTATGGTTGGGCCTGGGACTGGGATCGCGCCTTTCCGGGCTTTTTTGCAGGAGCGTCGCGCGGTCGGCACGCGTGGGCGTAACTGGCTGTTCTTCGGCGCACAGCGTTCCAGCTACGACTACTATTATGGTGAGGAGTTCGAAGAGCTAAAGAAACAGAACATTCTTACTCATCTGCATTGCGCCTTTTCGCGCGATCGGCAGCACAAGGTTTATGTGCAGCATCGGATGCAGGAGAACGCAGCCGAACTTTGGCGCTGGCTCGACGCCGGGGCGTATTTTTACGTTTGCGGCGATGCGTTGAAGATGGCGAAAGACGTGGATGCAGCACTGCGCACGATTGTGCAAGAGCAAAGCGGCAAGTCACCTGAGGAAGCGCGGGCTTACGTCGAGCAAATGAAGGCCGATAAGCGATATAAGCGGGACGTTTACTAACGAGCTGGTGTTTCAACCCGTTTCGCTTGCACGCCGTAACGCGAAAGCGAAGGCCTAACAACAAATCAGTTAAAGCGCCGCCACCGCGCGCGCTAGAATAAATCCGATCAGGCCGGTGGCGGGGAGCGTCAAAATCCAGGCCCAGATGATCCGTTCCACCACCGTCCATTTCACGCCGCTGAATCGTTTAGCCGCGCCGACCCCCATGATCGACGTCGAAATCACGTGTGTAGTCGAAAGCGGAATGCCGTAAACG
>QHRJ01000025.1 GCA_003220075.1 Verrucomicrobiota bacterium | reverse complement strand
GTCTTTCGTGATCTCGATGCCGCCGCCAGTTTCACTTATCAACACACCGCGGTTTGTTTTTTTGGTCATACTCACATTCAATGCGCTTTTATTCGGGACGAGCGCGCCCGCCGCACCCAGCAGGAACAGATTCACGTTGAATTTGGCAAAAAATATTTCGTTAACGCCGGCAGTGTCGGCCAACCGCGCGATGGTGATTGGCGCGCCGCCTATTGCATTTACCATGCCGATGAAAATTTGATTGAGCAGCGTCGCGTTCGCTATGCGATCGAAAAGGCCCGCAAAAAAATTATCGCCGCCGGGCTGCCGCGTTTGCTCGCCGACCGTCTTGCGCTCGGTCGCTAAGTCGTGCCGTCGAAAATCCTGATCATCAAACCGAGTTCGCTTGGGGATGTCGTTCATACTCTTCCAGCGGTGGCGGCGATTCGTGATGCTAATTCAGACGCCGAAATTACCTGGGTCATCAATCCGGAATGGGCGCCGTTGTTGCGCGGAAATCGCGACATCGATCACGTTCACATCTTTCCCCGCGGCGAATTTCGCGGCTTCGGCGCGCCCGCCCGTTTATTGCCATGGATTCGCGAAACTCGCCGGTTGCGACCGGATGTTGCCCTGGATTTTCAGGGATTGTTCCGTAGCGCGCTCATCGCCCGGATTAGTGGTGCAAAAAAGATTTTAGGAATGAGCGATGCGCGCGAAGGTTCGCGTTTTTTTTACACGCAGGTAGCGCGAGTGGACCGGCAGGAGCACGCCGTCGATCGCAATTTCAAGTTGGCTGAGACATTCAGCGCACCCCTGCGCGAGGATTTGCGGTTTCCGATTCCCACTGGCGATCCACCACCGCGTTTCGATCCTTTTCCCGGATTCGTGGTCCTCCATCCCTACGCCCGGGGGCGCAATAAATCGATCGGAGCCAGTGTGATTCTGGAGTTCTGCCGCGTGCTGGCGCCCGCCCGCGTCGTTGTCGTCGGCAAATCCGGCCGAAGATTCGCGGCACCGGAGAATTGCGTGGATTTGACGAACCAAACTACGCTTCTGCAGCTGGTCTGGCTCTTACGTGCGGCTGCATTCGTTATCAGCGTCGACAGTGGCCCGATGCATGTGGCCGCGGCGGTGACCACCAATCTGGTTTCGATTCATACCTGGACCAATCCACGCCGTGTCGGGCCTTATAATGTCGCCGCGACGATTTGGAAAAACGGAAAGCTCTTTCGTGTTGCCGACCTCGAGTCGGCGACCGATCTGCGCAAAGGACGAAAGTTCCTGCGCGAAGATGTAGGGCCGATCGCGGAGCTCGCCCTGCGCGCAATGGCGAAACAACCACTGGTGTGATGTCCGCCGGTTGTCGTCGTCATCCCAAGCAAAAGTCAAGGGATCCCGTTGAAGTTACCTTTAAGATTTCGCGGCGGGATCCCTCGACTTCGCTCGGGATGACGAGCTACGCTGTTCCAAAATAAATTCCGCAAGCGGCAAATCGCTCGCAAACGTGATCTTCAAATTGTGATCCTGTGCTGGCACGATCACTGTTCTTCCGCCCGCATGTTCAATCGCCGAAACTTCATCAGTAACGGTCACTGAATTTTTACTGATTTGCTCGTATGCCTCAACCAGCAACCTTCGCCGGAAGATCTGCGGCGTCTGCATTGCGAAAACGTTTTGTCGATCGATCGATCCGCTTACAAATTGATTTGGGTCGGCAAGTTTTAACGTGTCCGTAATGGGCGCCGCCAAAGGGCATCGTGTACCGCCACGAACGCGGAATTGTCAGTTAACTCCTTCAGGCCCAATTGCACCGAGTCCTGCCTTCGCTTACCCCCGCGAACCACGGCGCGAACCTTTCTGAAGCCCGCCGAGTTGATTGCATCTTGGATGAGTTTCTGGTCCCGACAGACGACGATGATTTTGCTTACCGATTCCGCTTCTTCGAACGCCGCTAGCGCATGTTCAAGAACGGATCGATCGCCGATCTTTGAAAATAACTTGTCGAAACCGACGCGCTTGCTGCTGCCGGCTGCGACGATGATGGCGGTGAGCATGGTCGAAATGTTAAGACGTTAAATTGTTAAATGGTAGAGGACTCGGAACTCGCAGGAACCCGTCTTCACGTTTTAACCTTTTAACGGTTTTAACCCTTTTAACTTTGTAACCAGTCACGACAACTGTCGTGACACTTCCGCGCTCAACGTTTTCCCATCGGCTCGCCCTGCGATTTTCGGCTGTAACGCTTTCATCACTGCGCCGATTTGCGCGCGCGAGGTCGCGCCGACTTCACGGATGGTGTCAGCCACGATCTTTTGCAATTCTGCGGCCTCCATCGCCTGTGGGAGGTACTGATTCAGCACCGCCATCTCCGCCTTTTCTTTTTCCGCCAGTTCGGCGCGACCGCCCTTTTCAAAACTTTCGATCGAATCCTGTCGCTGTTTTACTTGTTTGCGAATTACCGCGATCGCATCGGCATCGTTGAGTTCGCCATCGGCGCCGACTTTTTCGATGGTCGCGTTTTTGAACGCGGCTTTGAGCAACCGAAGCACACTCAGGCGCGCGGCATCCTTTGCCCGCATCGCATCCTTCAAATCTTCATCGATTCTTTTTTGCAACGACATATCGCGAGGCTATCGACGCGACAGGCGCGCGCAACTGACTAAGGGGACAACAGAGAAAATCTCCGTTGGGCGCACCGAGCGCAGCTCCGTGTTCCGGCTGGAGAACAGGAAAACCGTCGAAGAAATTCTACAGACTATGTCGCGGCAGTATTTCCGGGTAGCGCACGCGTCTCGCGGGTTAACGCCAGTCCGGCTCGGACTTTCGGCGTCTCGCCGAAACAATCTTTTTCTGCAAAAGTCCGCGATCGCGAGGACGCAATCGCCAACACGCGGGACGGGTGCGCTACCGGGAACGGGATTCGTCGGCAGGCTGCCGACGAATGCAGGCAAGTTGCCTGCGCTCACCAATTAAGATTGAAGGCCGCGCAGCCGTTCTGCGCAACTCCGTGCCGACGCAACGTCGGCCACGGAAACCGCTTCGACATCTTTGTTCGTGTGCTTCAACAATCCCGCCAGTACCCCACCGGGACCCAGTTCAATAAAAAACTCGCAACCGCGCCCGAGCATGCCTTCCATGCAATCGAGCCAACGCACTGTGCCGGTGACTTGATCTTGCAGGGTTCGACGAATTTCCGGCAATGTGCTCACTGTCTCGCCGGTCACATTGCTAAAAACTGCGAACGACGGTGGCTGCATCTCAATTTCGAGCAGTGCTTCGCTCAGTTTTTCATAAGCACTTTCCATCAAACGCGAATGGTACGCGCCCGCCACGTTCAACATTGTCGCCCGGCGAATGCCGTGCTCCTTGGCCAGTGCTACTGCCACCTCGATCTTCGCTTGCTCGCCGGAGAGCACAATTTGACCCGGTGAATTAATGTTCGCGACATCGACATCCGCGTCTGCGGCCAAAGCGCGCGCTGAATTTTCATCGGCGCCGATCATGGCCGCCATCGCGCCGTTGGTCGCCGCGCAAGCTTCATCCATCAATTCGCCGCGTCGCTGCACCAATTTCAATCCATTCTCGAAATCAAATGTTCCAGCCGCCGCGTGCGCTGTCATTTCGCCAAGGGACAAACCAGCCGCCGCTTCAATCGGAAAGTTTCCTGCCAATTCGCGCAGCACCGCGAGACAAGCGAGTCCGTCGACAAAAAGCGCCGGCTGACAATTCGACGTCTTGGTCAATTCCTCAATCGGCCCATTCCAGGTCAGGTCGGTTAGTTTGCGGGCAAGAATCGCGTCGGCCGAGGCAAACAGTTCCGCCGCGACAGGAAATTCGTCCGCCAGATCTTTTCCCATCCCGACCGTCTGCGCGCCCTGTCCTGCAAAAAGCAGTCCGATTTTTTTTGCCATTGGCGTGTAGTTAACGCGCCTCGCTACAGGTTGCGAGCGGATTTCCAGCCTGGGAGCAGCAGCAACCAGAATAGCCCTACGATCAAATCAGTGTTATCCGCGCCATCCACGGCCGACATCAGAATTCGGCACTCCCAGGCGTACGCGCGAACGGAATGACGTCGCGAATGTTGGAGACGCCGGTCACGAACATAAGCATCCGTTCGAAACCAAGACCGAAGCCGGAATGAGGCACGGTGCCATAACGGCGGAGCTCAAGATACCATTTGTAATCGGCCGGATCCATTTTGTGACGGCGCATGTTAACTTCCAGTACCTCGAGGCGTTCTTCACGCTGACTCCCCCCAACGATCTCGCCTATCCCCGGGACCAGCAGGTCCATTGCAGTTACGGTTCGATCGTCGTCGTTTAAACGCATATAGAACGGCTTGATCTCCTTCGGATAGCTGAAAACCGTGACCGGACATTTGAAATGCTTCTCCGTCAGCCAGCGTTCGTGCTCCGACTGCAGGTTCAATCCGTATTCGACTGGAAACTCGAACTTTTCGCCGCTCTTCTTTAACAGCTTGATTGCCTCGGTGTAGGTGGTTCGCTGGAAAGGCCGTTCCAACACGAAATCCAGTCGATCGAGCAGTTCCTTGTCGACGAATTTGGCGAAAAGCCCCAGCTCCTCCGGACACTTCTTGCGAACATCCCGGATAAGGTACTTCACAATTTCCTCCGCCAGATCCATGTTGCCGTTCAAATCGGTAAAGGCCATCTCCGGCTCGATCATCCAAAACTCGTTAGCGTGGCGTGAGGTATTTGAGTTTTCGGCACGGAAGGTTGGGCCAAAAGTATAAACTTTCGATAATGCAGAAGCGAACGCTTCGGCTTCGAGCTGTCCGCTGACTGTCAGATAAGTAGAACGGCCAAAGAAATCTTTTGCGTAATCAATATCACCGCTGGCCTGTCGCGGTGGGTTCTTGCAATCAATTGCGGTGACGCGAAACAGTTCGCCCGCTCCTTCGCAGTCGCTGCCGGTGATGATCGGCGTATGAATGTAATAAAACCCACGTTCCTGGAAGAATTGATGAATGGCAAAGGCCAAGCGGCTGCGAACGCGAAAGACGCAACCAAATAGATTTGAGCGCGGACGCAGATGCGCGATTTCGCGCAGGAACTCCGGAGTATGTCCTTTTTTCTGCAAGGGATAGCTGTCATCCGACGCGCCAACAATGGTTACGTCATCGGCGACTATCTCCCAGTTTTGTCCCTTGCCTTGCGATGCGACCAACGCTCCTCGTACCGATATGGCAGCGCCCGTAATCAGTCGCTGCACTGCCGCATAGTTCGACAGACTGTTCCTGGCAATGATCTGCAGATTCCGCAAGCTGGAGCCGTCATTGAGTTCGATAAAAGAAAAATCCTTGGAGTCACGACGCGTTCGCACCCAGCCTTGCACCGATATCGGCGCGATTGGCGCAGTTCGATTCAGCGCGTCTTTGACCGAAGTCGGTGACAGCATGGCGGAAGGTGGACGAAGCGACGGACACACTCAAGCGGGGGGACTACGCATCTTCCGCGCTTCCGCATATCTCTGACCTCGCGTTTCGCGGCGTTCCTCTCCCCATGGGAGAGGATCGAGGTGAGGGCCATGCGTCACCATCTAGAGACGCGCTGTTCTGCTTGCTACGCGATAGCCTCAGATGGGGCGTCGGCATCCATTTGTCTGAAACACGAGCGCTCAAGCGACTTGCGATTCATACTGACACTGCTCAGAATCGTCGGCGTGGGATGGTTTTTTCGAACGAGCTTTGGTGCACGAAAACTAGCCGTTCTGGGATTGTCTCTGTGCCTCATCGCCGGTTGTGGGGGCAATGCCCGTGACATTGTTGGCGCCTGGCGCGCTTCCGCGGACCCGAATGCAATGGTTTGGGAATTCTCCAGCGATGGGTCGGTCCTGATGGGCACGAATCGCGGCCGCTACAGCTTCGGAGACAACAACCGCATTAAGATTGAGACCTCAATCGCTACGTCTGTTTATCAGATGGAACTCGTGGGCGACAAAATGACTTTAACAGAACCTAACGGTTCAAAGCTCGTCTTGACGAGAGTTAAGTAGGATCACGGCTGCTGCGCGGGATTCAGTTCGTGCGTTAGTAAATAACCAGACCGACCGGAATTCACGAAGATGAAGAACACCGACGAAGTGCCACTAGCTCGCCGGCTGGGTCTATTCGACGCCACCATGATTGTAATGGGCGGAATTATCGGCGCGGGAATTTTTGTGAACCCAGCGGTCGTCGCCCGCAATGTTCATACCCCACTCCTTGTGCTGGGCGCGTGGTTGATCGGCGGAATGATTGCGCTGATTGGCGCCTTTGTTTACGCCGAGCTCGCCGCGCTGCGACCTCGTGTTGGTGGCCAATACGCTTACTTGCGCGATGCCTACCACCCGATCGTTGCTTTCTTGTACGGTTGGACTCTCCTTCTCGTCGTCCAGACGGGCGGAATGGCAGGCGCAGCCATCATCTTTGGTCGCTACTTCTGCGAACTATTCGGCCTTTCCATTTCCGAACAAGTTGTCGCTACCTTGGCGCTCGCGGTTCTGACGGCGATCAACTGTCTCGGCGTCCGTGCTGGAAGCAATGTGCAAAGCGCGTTGATGTTAATTAAACTGGTAGCGATCGCGCTGCTGATTGGCGTCGGATGTTTCGGACCGGTCAAAACCAACCCCGCAGGAGTGGAGTCGCCGGTCGATTCCGGCGGTTTCGCGGGACTGGCGCGAGCAATGGCGCCCGTTCTTTTCGCCTATGGCGGCTGGCAGACGGCAAGTTTTGTCAGTGGCGAAATGCGCGATCCGCGACGCGACCTGCCACGCGGATTACATATCGGAGTGATTGGTGTGATTATTTGCTATGTTCTCGTTAGCTATTCGTGCGTGCGCGTATTGGGGGTAGCGAACCTCGCGCGCACAAATGTCCCCGCTTCGGAAGTGATGCGTTATGCTTTCGGCGAACGTGGCGCTCAGGTGATAGCGGCCGGGATTGCGATTTCAACGCTTGGATTCCTTAGCCAGAGCATTCTGACTGCCCCCCGGGTCTATTACGCCATGGCGCGCGACGGCGTCTTCTTCAAAGTCGTCGGTCATATTGCTCCCAGATCACGTGTGCCAACGGTAGCAATTGTTCTTCAAGGCCTTTGCGCGGCGATCATCGCGTTGACTGGGAAATATGATCAGATCCTCAATTATGTCGTAGCGATCGACGTGCTTTTTTTTGGGCTAACGGGTGCGTCTTTATTAATCTTTCGAGCACGTCTTCAGAAGGAAACGGAGGAGCGGCTTCGGGTTCCGTGGCATCCAATTACAACAAGCGTCTTCGTCCTCGCCTGCTGGGCCATTTCAATTAGCACCGTCGCGCAGTTTCCGCGCAACGCAGGCATCGGCGTTGGTATTCTCGCCGCCGGGGCGCTGATCTATCCCCTTTGGCGACGGTCGCCGTCGCCAGGCGAGGATTGACTCCTCACCGGATGTTATCCAAGTATTACCTCATGTTATGCCCGCGCCTGGTGGAAGAATCGACCTGGTTGCTCCAGATCATTATCTCGGCCTTTCTTGCGATCCTCTTTCTCCAGTCAGGAATCGATAAAGTAGTAGATCGTCGCGGTAACCTTGAATTTCTCCAGGGTCATTTTGCCAAAAGCCCGTTGGCTGGAATGGTTCCCCTGCTTGTAACGGTAATTACTATTCTGGAAATTGCCGCCGGTGCCCTGAGTGCAATTGGATCGGTTCTAATTGTTGTCACGCATGACCCAATCGTTGCCTTCTATGGCGCGGTCATTTCCGCGCTTTCCATCCTGGGCCTCTTTTTCGGTCAGCGAGTGGCAAAGGATTATGCCGGGGCGGCGATTCTTGTTCCTTATTTTTTGCTTACGCTCGTCGCCATCTATTTACTCGCGCGTCTGACTTAGGCGTATCTCATCTGCGATGAAGGGGTGAGCTGCGGTGGGCCCGCGATTATCGCGGATCGTTGTAGGGCAACCGCGCCGGTTGCCGATCCAAAATAAATGGCAGGCGACGCGCCTGCCCTACAATTAGAATCCGTTTTGGAATCAATCCGTGTCATCCGCGTGATCCACGGTTAAATTAGAAAATGCCTCGATCCAGAACAAGCGCTGGTCTGTTAATGTTCCGACGAGGAAGCGACGCGCTGGAGGTTATGCTCGTTCATCCGGGCGGGCCTTTTTATCGAAACAAAGATAATGGCGTTTGGACGATCCCCAAAGGCGAAGTAGAAGAAGGCGAAGCTTTGCTAAGACGGGCACGAACGGAGTTCGAAGAAGAGGTAGGAATTCCTGCGAATGGCGATTGGATCGATCTTGGATGGGTGAAGCAGAAAGGCGGCAAAACTGTTTACGCCTGGGCCTTCGAGGGAAATTTGCCGGACAATTTCCAGGTTTGCTCGAACAATTTCGAAATGGAGTGGCCGCCGCGCTCAAGAAAGATGGAATCGTTTCCAGAAGTCGATAAGGCCTGCTTCTTTCCCCTGGAAGAGGCGAGGCCCAAATTGAAAGCAACACAAACACCCTTTCTCGACCGCCTGGTGGAGGCCTTGGAAGCAAGAAGCAGGGAGCAAAATAGCTGATGCTTTCTGAGCAATTTCGGATCGAAATGAAAAATGCCTGGCCTTTATTGTAGCCGAGATCGTTGATCCCGCTCAGTGAAAAGCTACCGGCATCACCCTTGGGCTACAGTTACACTTTCGCCCAGGCGTTGTATTGTTAGCATCTAGCAATGCCAAGACCGTGTTTTCTTTTCGCTCCCGGGGCGGGCGCACCATCAACTCATCCTTGGATGCAAAAATGGAAACAAAACCTGGAAGGTATCGGTGAGGTTGCGCTTTTCGATTACGACTACACGCGAGAAGGGCGAAGACGGCCCGATCCGGCCCCGCAGCTGATCGCAGCGCATCGGCAAGCGTTACAGCAACGGCGTGCGACCGCGGCGGGTAATCAGGTATTCCTGATTGGGAAGAGCATGGGCGGACGAATCGGCTGTCATGTTGCTCTGGAGGAGAGAGTCGATGGCCTGGTTTGTCTTGGTTATCCGCTCTGCGGTGGGGGCGATCGGACAAAGTTGCGTGACAAGGTTCTGCGCGAGCTACAAACGCCAATTCTCTTTGTCCAGGGAACGCGCGACCCGCTTTGTCCGCTCGAGTTGCTCGAAGAAGTTCGCTCGCAAATGAAAGCGCCTAATTTCCTGCATCTTGTCGAAGATGGAGATCATTCCCTGCGGCTAACGAAACGTGGGCTCCAAGCCGCAGGCGAAACGCGGAACGACGTCGATCAAAGAATCCTGGCCGCGATCAATAAGTTTGTCCACGGGGAAGGCATGCGATCGCTCGGCGACTGACCGCTGGCTGAAAACCGCAGGTTTCTCAGCTTCCGTACTTAAAAGAGACCAGCGCTCGCGCGCGATAAGTTCGCGCCTCGCTGTTTTCGACGGTCATGTCCAGTTTCACAATCTCGGCAACGCGTAAGTCACGCAGCGTTCCACCAGCGGTCTCCACTGCATTTGCCGCTGCATCCTCCCATGACTTCGAGTTCGTGCCGACCAACTCGACCACTTTATAAACTGAATCTGCAGATCCCCCTTTTTTGGCCATAATGTTTCCTCGCGCGAGCACTAGCGGCTAAGCACAACTCTCCGTCAAGAACTCAGTGGCAAAAAGCTGCCTGGTTGTGGCACGGGTTTGTTACCATTGAGACTAAGATAAGTGTATTCCTGGAGAAGTCGCTCGTAATCGGAAAGTAGCTTCATCGCGTCATTCGGTTTCAGTCGATCAGTTTTAATCGCGGTATCGACTTGTGTTTTGAGAAGACGCATTAGCTCAACCTTGTCCCACTGCGTCATGGCGAGAACTTCACCGATGGTGCTGCCTTCGATTACTTCTTCGATGTACCAGCCGGATTCTTCGTCCGGGTCGAGAAAGACATGCACTTCGGTAACGCGTCCAAACAAGTTGTGCAGGTCGCCCATGATGTCCTGATAAGCGCCAACCATGAAGACGCCGAGATAATAGATTTCGCCGGGATTAATTCGATGAAGGGGCAGGGTATCCCGAACATCCAGTAAGTCGATGAACTTGGAAACCTTGCCATCAGAGTCGCAGGTAATGTCCACGATGGTGCCGTTGCGCTCGGGCGCCTCAGTCAGGCGGTGAATGGGCATGATAGGAAAGAGCTGGCCCAGCGCCCAATGATCGAGAAGCGATTGAAAGACCGAGAAATTGCAGATGTACTGATCGCTCAGCGAAGTTTCGAGCTCCTTTACCTCATCGGGGATAAATCGCAGACCGCGGTGCATACCGACGATCTGGGTGGCGAGTTGCCAGTAAACAGTATCGATCTTTGCTTTTGATTCGAGGTCGAGCAACCCAAGGTCGAATGTTTGCTGAGCTTCTTCCTTGATTTGCTGGATGTCGTGCAAACTTTCTAGCCGGTTGCCGCGTTTGAGCCGTTGCTTCACTTCCAGAATATCGCGCACCAGTTTATGGTCTTTCTCGGTCGCTCCGATCTTTGTTTTCCCGACTGTCTTCTCAATCGAGCTGAATGCCTCCATCACCAAAACCGAATGATGGGCGACAATGGCACGCCCGCCTTCGCTAACGATTGCTGGATGCGCGACGCCTTCGGAATCGCACACATCCATGATGTTCCAGACAACATCATTGGTGTATTCCTGAAGCGAATAATTCGTTGAACTATCGAAAGTAGAACGCGAACCATCGTAGTCTACTCCGAGACCACCTCCAACATCGAGGTATTCCAATTCGTGCCCGAGTTTCGCAATCTTGGAGTAATAACGTGCCGCTTCGCGCACGGCGCGTTTGATCGTCGAGATGTCGGGAACCTGTGAGCCGACGTGGAAATGGACCAGCTTCAGGCAATGTGCCAGCCCTTCGCTCTTTAACATCTCGCTGGCGACAATGAGATTGACGGTATCGAGTCCGAATTTCGCATTCTCGCCTCCGCTGGTAGTCCATTTGCCGCCGCCTTTGCTGGTCAAACGGACACGAATGCCAATTAGGGGCTCGACCCCCACTTCCTTGGAAGTCCGAATGGTCTGCTCCAGTTCTTCCAGCTTTTCGACCACGATGATGACCTGCTTGTCTAATTTGCGCCCCAGGAGGGCGATCCGAATAAAAGCCGGATCCTTGTAGCCATTGCAAATGACCAAGCTCTCCGCGTCCTTGTGCATGGCCAGGGCCGCGACCAACTCCGGCTTGCTTCCCGCCTCCAAGCCAAAGTGAAACGCCTGGCCGGCATCGACGATCTCTTCGATCACCTCGCGCAGTTGATTGACTTTAATCGGGAAAACGCCGCGGTATTTTCCTCGGTAGTTGAATTCCGTAATCGCGTTTTCGAAAGCGCGGTTAACGGATTCGACGCGGTGGCGGAGCAAGTCCTGAAAGCGGATGACAAGGGGAAAAGGGAGCCCGCGCGATCGCGCCTCGTTGACAACTTCAAGAATGGGGATCTCACCGCCATCCTCCCGGAGCGGCTTGGCTACGACGTTGCCGTAAGCGTTGATGGAAAAGTAACCGGTTCCCCAACCCTCGACGTTGTAGGTGGCGTTTGCCGCCTCCAAGTCCCAATCGTTTTTCGTCATTTCGTCAGCGGCTGCAAAATGGACAATTATTGATCCGGCGAAACATGCAAGGTCGATTCAAAAAAACCAGCAGCAGATCTCTGGCTGTGTTGCCGGTATTTATAAAGTAGCGCCTGGCCTCGCCAAGGCGATGTGCGATGGGTCATATGGGACACATGGGTCCAATGGGAAAAGGCCCTGGACGCTCGCCGGTAGCCGTTTCGTCATGCGAAACGTTCGTCAGGCGCGGCAGCAACGGCTGGAGCAGCTTGTTTTTCGTCCTTCCATCGGTACCGTCAACGCGGTGAACAAAACGGTCATTGAGGTACATGTTCGCGCCGTGCTCCCAACCAGTGGCGGTTGCGCGGTTTTCATCGGGAATAGCGACAAAGTTTTCATCGTTTACGTCGATCAAACGGTTGGCAGCGCGATCACGATGTTCATGCGTGAGATGTCGAAAGAACGACCGTTGACGCATGATTTGATGGCGCATTTAATGACGGCGGTAGGCGCGCATGTCGAGCGAGTGATCATCAACGATCTAAAAAACGCGACTTATTATGCGCGCATGATCATTGCGGCGGAGAATGAACTGCAGCAGAAAAAAATCATCGAGCTCGATGCGCGGCCAAGTGATTGCATCGCAATGGCGACGCAACAAAAGGCGCCCATTTATGTGAGCCAGGAGGTCTGGGACGAGGTCGAGGACATGAGCGATGTCCTGCGCAAAATGGAAGAGGAAGGGCTGAAGCCGGAAATCGATCCGGAATCGGAAGCGACGGAAGAGGAATGATTTGGGGGAAGTGATTCGTTAAAAAGTTAAATGGTTAAAACGGCACCCTTTTAACTTTATAACGTAACGTTTTAACCTAACGCAGCAATTCGCCGTAACGTTCGCGCGCGAGTTGCAGGGAGCGTTCCAGAATTGCCGCTGGCGTATCGAGGGAAATTACTTCCTCCACTAATTTTTCACATTCCTCGCGCGAGACATTGCGAATAGCGGATTTCACTCGCGGCACCAACGCCGGGCTGACGCTCAATTCGTCCACTCCGAGTCCGAGCAGAAGAGGCGTCAGCTCGATCTCGCCCGCCATTTCGCCACAAACACCGAACCATATTCGATGCTTGCGAGCGGCATCGGCGACCATCTTGATCAAACGTAGAACAGCCGGATGCGACGGTTCGTAAAGATGCGCAATGCGCTCGTTTACGCGATCGACGGCAATAGCGTATTGAATGAGATCGTTAGTGCCGATGCTGAAGAAATCCACTTCGGGTGCGAGTGATTCCGCGCAAATCGCCGCACTCGGAATCTCGATCATGGCACCGATCTGCATTTCAGCATTGAACGGGATCCTGGCCGATGTCAGATCGCTTTTGCATTCGTCCACCACCTCGAGGGCGCGACTCAATTCTGCTTTTCCGGAAATCATCGGAAACATTAGTTTGACATTGCCGAGCTCACTCGCGCGCAGGATGGCGCGCAGCTGCGGCTTGAAGACTTCAGGATGCTCGAGGCAAAAGCGGATGGCGCGCCAACCCAGAAAAGGATTGAGTTCGTCGCTCACATCGATTCCGCCGGCGATCTTGTCGCCGCCAAGATCGAATGTTCGAATGATAAGCGGATGGGGCCGGACCGATTCAGCGACGCGCCGATACGTCTGGTATTGCTCCTCTTCGCCCGGCAAGGAATCGCGATCGAGATAAAGAAATTCGGTGCGATACAGCCCGATTCCCTCCGCGCCGTTGGCCGACACGCTGGTGACGTCATCGGGCAACTCAATGTTGGCCGACAAAACAATGTGATCGCCATCCCGGGTCGTGGCCGAGCGCTCACGCAGCACCGAGAGTTCTTTCGAAACTTCCAATTGCCGGACTTCGACCTTGCCATAATAACCGAGCGTTTCCGGCGATGGATTGACGATGAGCAATCCGGTGTAGCCGTCCAGCAACGCCATCGCGCCGCTCTCGACCTTTTCGGTAACATCGTGCAAACCTACGGTGGCCGGGATGGTAAGCGAACGCGCCATAATCGCAGTATGGGACGTGCGGCTGCCGAGATCGGTGGCGATGCCGAGCACCCGGTGCCGATCCATCGAGGCAGTGTCCGAAGGGGTGAGATTGTGGGCGACCAGAATGTGCGCGTCGCCCGGCAGGGGCATCATTTTGGGCGCTTTGCCCTGCAAGTTGCGAACGACACGCCGCATCACGTCCTGAATGTCGAGGGCGCGTTCACGCAAATACGGATCATCGATTTGCCCGAGGGTCTCGGCGTACTTCGCCGCTACGTCATGGAAGGTCGCTTCAACGTTGACCTGATCGCATTCGAGCTTGCGCAGGACCTCGTCGATCAAGGTGCGATCTTCCACTACCAAAAGATGGGCATCGAAAATCCCAGCGTCTTTCGTCCCGATCGCCTCCGCGATCTTCTGCTGCATTTCGAGAATTTGAATTCGCGTCTGGACCAGCGCCGATTCGAAGCGAGCGATCTCTGCCGGAATTTGCGATGCTTCAATTCGGTAACGCTCGATTTCCTCGAATTCGTCACGCATAACTTGAATGCTGCCGCGCGCAATCCCGGGCGACACACCCACGCCGTGGAAACGGGTTTCGGCCGACTCGTCAGTCATCGGAGGGAGAGTAGCGCGAATGTCAACAAAGGAACACAGGCTTTCTAGCCTGTGCGTCAAACAGGCATTCCTGCCTGTTTCACTATCTCCGCCAAACCGACAGGGCGATGGGAAAAGTGAGAGCAAAAAGCCAACGCATACGAATCTCGCGCTCGAACCGCGGTCAGTCACAGCGGGCTGAAAGCCGCGCTGGGCGCACAGGCAATAAATGCCTGTGTTCCAGCGGGATCCCTCGGGTCCGAGCCGGACTGGCGTTTCGCTCGGGATGACGGCTTAAGATTAATCTTCGTTGAAGCGCCCGTTGACCAGCGCTTCGATTTCTTCGAGCGCGCGCGCAGCATCCGGTCCTTCGCAACGAATCTGCAATTTCGAGCCCTGTCCGGCCGCCAGCATCATCAGGCCCATGATGCTCTTGCCATTTACTTCTTCACTCTCCTTTTTCACCCACACCTCGGCGCGAAACCGACTTGCCACTTTGACGAAAAGGGCGGCGGGCCGCGCATGCAAACCGAGCCGGTTTACGACCGTGATTTCCTTCTCGGCTTTTTGCACGGAGGCGCCGGCGCCAGTTTTTCGATTAAGCAATCCCATCGGGATTTTTCGTCTCCATTAAATTGAGCAGCTTTGTATTGAATTCCAACGCCGCATTACTGCCGAGGCTCTTCAATTTTTGGTCCATCGCTGCGACCTCAATCAAGCGCGCTAGGTCGCGTCCCGGCCGAACTGGAATGGTGACGTGCGGCACTTTGATATCCAGAATTTCATAAAACTCGCGATCGAGCCCGGTGCGGTCGACTTCGTCCATTTCATTCCAATCTTTTAACGTCACCACTAAATCGAGTCGTTTCTCCACCCGGATCGCGCCAATGCCAAAGACCGAGGCGACATTGATGATCCCAATCCCGCGCACTTCCATGTGATAACGCGTCAATTCCGGCGCCGTCGCCATCAATTCCCGCCCCTCCAGCGAAGTGATCCGCGTCACGTCGTCGGCCACCAGGCTGTATCCGCGTTCGATCAATTGCAGCACGCTCTCGCTTTTGCCGATCCCGCTTACGCCGCGAATGAGAACGCCGACGCCGAGAATGTCCACCATGCTGCCGAATTCGGTCACGGTCGGAGAAAAATCGACTTCCAGCGCGATGGTCGCGGCGTTGATGAACTTCATCGTGATCATCGGCGTGCGAAAAATGGCGATCTCTTCATCCGCTGCCACTGCCATCATGGGGTCGTCCAGATGTGCCCCCCGCGAAATCACCACGCACGGGATTTTCTGTTCGCACAAGGCGCGGAAGCGTTTCACCCGCAACTTGGGGGAAAGACTCTTCAAATAGGTATTCTCGGCCGCGCCCAACACTTGAACGCGTTTCTCGGCGAAATAAACAAAGAACCCGCTCAAGGCGAGACCAGGCCGGTTAATGGTCGGCTCGCGGATTTTCCGGTGAAAACCGACACGCGGACCTTCCAATCGCAGCGCCAACTTCTCGCCGTGAGTATTGAAAAAACTTTCCACTGTGACGACGGGCACGCTTTTGCGTTGATCGCTCGCGGAAGTGATCGTTTGTGTGGTGGTCGGGCCATTGGGCATAACGGATCAACGTTTACCTTGTCGCGACGGGAATAACAAGGAGCGTGGCGCAGGCATCCTGCCTGTCGGGCTAGCATGCTTCCAGCCTGCTCAGAACCACTAACCAGGCGAGACGGCCGGTTGCCCGGCAGGCCGGAAGCGTGCGCTCCGTGCGGCCCAAAAAACGACGCTCGCTTTCATTCTCGAATCGAGTTCCTTTGCTGGATGATTCACCGGAGTTCGCGACTTCTCATCGCCATTACATTCGCGTTTGCCGCCTCGGTAATCTTTGCGGTCGCATCGATCCTGGCAGCTCCGGTTGAGCAGAGCCCACCTCCGGTTACTCCCACGCCGGAAGCAAAGCCTTCTCCCGTCGTCGTCTTATCCCCAGCTGCAACTCCTTCGAAAGCGGTCGAGAACTCGGTTGTAAAAATCTTTGCTACCTTGCGCCTACCTGATCCGAGCAAGCCTTGGACAAAAAAAGAGCCCAACGAAATCACTGCCAGCGGGGCTGTGATCAGCGGCAAACGCATTTTGACCAACGCGCACGTGGTCCAATACGCCAGCGAAGTGCAGGTCCAGGCGAACCAGGCGGGGGACAAGCTTCCCGCGACGGTGAAGGCAGTCGCGCCGGGAATGGATCTCGCCATTCTCGAACTGGAAGACCAGAAATTCTTCGATTCGCATTCGCCATTACCATTTAAGAAGTCACTGCCGGACTCGAAGGATCCGGTGATGGTCTATGGATATCCAACTGGCGGGGCCAGTCTCTCGATCACCAAAGGAATTATCTCTCGAATCGAGTTCACCGGTTACAGTCTCTCGACCCTTGGACTAAGGATCCAAATTGATGCCGCAATTAATCCCGGCAATAGCGGCGGCCCGGCGATAGTTAATGACGAGATAGTCGGTATCGCGTTTAGTCATCTGCAATCGGCGCAGAACATCGGCTACATCATTCCAGTAGAGGAGATCGAGCTATTCCTGCAAGACATTGCCGACGGCCATTACGATGGAAAGCCAACTATGTACGACGATCTCCAGACTCTGGAGAATCCAGCCCTGCGCTCTTATCTACATCTGCCAGAATCTTTGCAAGGGATGATCGTGCACCGACCGTTCGATTCGGCGGCGAGCTATCCACTAAAAGAATGGGATGTAATCACGAAGATTGGTGATGTACCGGTCGACGATGAAGGTATGATCAAGCTTGGCGATTCCCTTCGAGTCCGCTTTCCCTACATGGTCCAGAAACTAGCGGTCAAGGACACCGTTCCACTCACTGTTTCTCGGAGTGGAAAAGAATTGAAGATAAACCTGTCGGTCCTGCGAGAGCGCCCGTTAGTGATTCCGGAGTTAAAAGGAAGCTATCCTTCTTACTTCGTTTATGGTCCGATAGTCTTTTCTGAAGCGACAACGGACCTCCTCGCTCTGGCTCAGCGTAATCGCGAAACTAGCGCGATAATTGGCATGCTAACCTATATTGGCAGCCCGTTGATCACGAGAATCGGCGACAAACCGGCGTTTCCCGGTGAACGGCTGGTCGTTGTGCCCTGTCCCTTTTTCCCTCACCGGCTCTCGAAAGGATATGGAAACCCTGGCTGGCAGGTATTGAAGACTGTTAACCATCAATCAATTAAAAACCTGGCTCATCTGGTCGAGGTCCTGCGAGATTTGAAGGATGAGTTTGTTACTCTCGAGTTTAATACTCGCTCCAGCGGCGAATCATGTGTTTTTCCCAGGGCCGAAATGGTCAGCGCCAGCGAAAATATCCTAAATGATAATGGAGTCCGATCCCAAGGTTCCGCTGACGTGATGAAAATCTGGGCAGGCAAGACTACTGACCACTGACTACAGACCATGACCTACCTCTCACGTTTCACCTCTCACTTCTCACACCTCGGCTTTTTGTTACCCCTTCTCGCGATCATGCTCGTCCCTGCTACCAGGATCGCCGCCACCGCAGAAGAGGAGGAAGCCACTCCTTATTACGGCGACTGGGAAAATGCGCACGGCGACAAGCTTCAGATAACGAGCGACAATATTCGGGTAAATGAGGAGAAGCCCGTCCGTTATGATGATATTACCGAGGACAGCGACGGCAGCTTCTTCGTTCTCCAGCTTAAGGACCAGAGTGAGTCGAGCTACTTCGAGGGCAAGTTCCTTCGCCTCGCCTTCGGCAAAGATCCCGATCGCTTCACCATGTCGATCTACAAAACTCTGGCCGACGCGCTGAAAAAACAGAACGAAGTCAAGCGCGTCGAATGGTCCGCCCCGGCGGAGGACGATGAGGAGCAGGAGGCTGATGGTGATGATGCCGAGGAGTGACGACTCAGACAAGAACAAGCTCGGAGCGACTGGCCAGGCCTTCCAAATTTTCTGGGTTTTCTATAATGCAGGCCGAAATAAACGCAAAATGTTCGTAATTAATTACGAATTTTCGTATATATCTTGTTAGCGCTTCAAGCGCACCGCTTGTGACGCGCTCTTCATTATTGGTGCTGTCAGTCGTGAGTCTCTTCGCCGCCGCAACGCTCGCGGAGTCGCACGACTGCGAGAACTGGATCGTGGGCACATGGACTGTAGAGACTCCACGGCGAGCGAGCAGAACCGTCGTTTTCCACGCCAATCACACTTGGGGCGTCCGAGGCTACGTTCCGCTCCGGGAGGAGATTCGCGGTCGTCGCTGGCGTCTTGCAGGCGACCAGCTTATTCTTACATACCCGAGTGATCACGGATCTGAAACCACCGCCTACAAGATTCTCTCGTTCGCCCACGATACGTTTGCGACGGACACATTCACTTACACACGTGAGAAGTAGCCACCCAAAACGCCTAACCAGTCGCTGCAGCCGACGCCTAGCCGGCTTGTTTCCTCCCTTATCGTGATTAAAATACTTCCAGAGCTTGCCGGCCGCGGTCTCGCTAGTCGCGGCTGAGCCTTCTCTCGTTAGGCCTTCACACGTTTCATGCCTCTTGAGCACGATGTCAGCAGTCTTGTGAGCTTCCTCAAGCGAATTCCGGCTGTCGTCGGTGCCATCGGCAGCGGCACGTTCGATAACGGCAACTGGTGGACGAAGTTCACGATCGACATTGATCACCCCCAAGCGTGGAACGTTGTTCAGGAGCTTGGCTACGTCTTGAATTACCTCTCCGTGAACGAACGGCTCCCGACAGTTTTCATGCCTGTGTCGCCGCCGCCCTACGCGAACGGTCCAGCATGCGAGTTCCTTTCATGGGTTATCGAGTCGAAAGACCCTGACTTCACACCAGAGACTTGTGTAGAGTGGCTTCACACCCGTCTACCAAATCCCGTCGATGATCTTATACAGTGGCCGAGCGATGCGGAGGAACAGGCCTAACCGGGCGATGCAGCGAACCGCGGCCCGTCCTTATGTCTAGTCTTCACTGTTTGATGAAGTCAGTTGTTATTCGCGCGGTCGCTGATCTTGTGTCTCGTTAGACCTAAATGCATCATGTGGCGACTTACGTCATTGGCTGGAGTGCTCGCTTTCCTTCTGTCGTCGTGCGATCCGGCGTTCCACGTCGTTCCGGTTGGATGGAGGAAGCTCGAATCTGGCCATTTCGAGCGGCAGGTTAGAGATCTCCACATCGAGACAGCAGCAGTTGGCGGATTAGCTGGAGAGTGGTGGATCGGCGTGGACTTCCTTGTGACAGATGCAAAGAAGCCGGTCGTCCCAAAAGTAAACACGCTTGTCACTAGTCATGGTCGGTTTCCAGGCAAGTTTCGCGAGACGCCTCATTCTCTACCGGCGGATGCCGCCTCCCACCCGGAGAAAGTACTGCTCGCCGCGGATTGGGAGTTTCCCAAGGACACGACGCTTCCAGAGAATCTGGGCGAGTCACCCACAGTCGAAGTTTCTTTTCTGTATGGTGGCGAGCGGCGGAACTTTACAGTTTCATATCGCCGTGAATAAAAGGTCTAACCAAACGATGCAGCCTGTATCTTCTTTAAAGACGCCCTGATTCTGTGCACAAAGAGGCAGGTGTACCGCGAATCGAACCTTCACCAGCTGATGGCGAAAGGAATCGAGCAATTCGTGCTTGTAAAAACCGCATAAAATAGCGAAGATCTGTTAGTTTCTATCGCATTGTGTTTCCCTTCAGAAACATCTCAGTATTCCTGGGCCGCCATTGCAGACGGCGATCGCTATTCAGCCTGATTACGGTTGGGCTTATATCGGTTATACTGGCGGCGGCAGCGGCGGTGGCGCAGAGCGCCGCACCGGTAAGTTTGGCATGGCCGCCCGGTGTTGGGCATCATCAAACACCGGCCAGCTCAGCGGGGGAAGAAGAAGCGCCAACCACGCCGCAAGCGCACGAGGTGGACGAATCTGAGTTGGCCGAGCCAGTAATGACGCCGACTCGCAGTAGTTTTCTGGCGAAATGGAAAAAGGTTAGTGGCGCGCGTGGATACCGCATCGATGTTTCGACCAGCTCATCGTTTGACAGCTACGTGGCTGGTTATCGTGACCTGGATGCGGGTGATATAACAAGTCGGATCATAGGAGGGCTTATGCCGGGCATCAGGTACTACTATCGGGTGCGGTCCTACGGTGCTGCTGGAACAGGTAGTAACTCGGAGACGATGTTGGCTGAGACCGCCAATACCAGTTCAGGTTTGGTCATCAATCCTACTTTCGATAGTTCGATCACGAGTAACC
>QHRJ01000086.1 GCA_003220075.1 Verrucomicrobiota bacterium | reverse complement strand
CGGATCGGCAGCCAAGTCGCTGCGCTGCCAGCGCGATCTGCTCGGGCGATGCCGCGTCGGCGAGCTTGTCCCACTCGCGCGCTTTGGAGATATCCCAGTTTTGGCAAAACCGGCACCCGAGATTGCATCCTGCTGTTCCGAATGAGAGCACGCTCGTTCCCGGCAGAAAATGATTCAGCGGTTTCTTTTCAATCGGATCGATACAAAAGCCGCTGCTGCGACCGTAGGTCGTTAGGACGATGCGATCGCCCGCGCGCTGCCGCACAAAACAAAAGCCGCGTTGCCCTTCGTTCAGCATGCAAAATCGCGGGCAAAGGCGGCACTCGATGCGACCATCCGGCAACACCATCCACCAGCGGCCTGGGTAATCGGATTGTACGAGCGGTGCGACCATTGGATCGGCGCCAAATATATAGCCATACCATCGTCAGACCAAAACCAGGCTGAGAATCCTTTCCTGCAAAGCAGACCCGCGCCATGCGTCTGGAAAGCAAGCGGAAGATAGGTCGCCAGACCTGTGCGTCCAGCGGAGTTGCACTCCGCTGACCTATTCGCGCCGTAGCGCAGCTGGTTGAAAACCAGCTGGCCGCACAGACTAAAAGTCTATGTTCCTGGCCGCTAACGCGAAACTCGTCTCGGGATCTGTGCGCCCAGCGGAGTTGTACCCCACTGAACAAACCTCACGGGCAAAATATCAGCAGTAGAAACACTGCGAACAGCACCAGATGAATGCACCCCTGCAATACGTTCGTCTTTCCGCTCGTAAACGTGACTACGCTTACTGCCAGCGTGAGCAGAAGCAGCGGCAAATTGCCGCCTTCAATGCCGAGCGTCACGGTTCGCTTCGAGATCATTCCAATGGTTAGAACAGCAGGAATCGTCAGGCCAATGGATGCGAGCACCGATCCGTGCAGAATGTTTACCGACCTTTGCAATTGATCTTTTCTCGCAGCGTTGATGCCGCTCAAGGCTTCCGGCGCAAGCACCAGACCAGCGACAATCGCGCCGCCAAAAGCTTGCGGCATTCCAAAATGCTCGATGCTGTTATCCAGCGGAATGGCGAACTTTTCCGCCAGCACTACCACGACAAGAAGATAAAGGATCAACATCACAGCGTGATAGATTGCCGAGCGCATTGGGCCAACGTGGTGCTGCGAAGCGAGCGCCGCGCCTTTCGATTCCACGAAATATTCACTGTGTCGCGTCGTTTGAATGAGAAGAAAAATTGCGTAAAGACCGATCGAGGTAACGGCGAGAAAGATTTCCTGCACCGTCGAGAATCTCGGGCCGGACATGGAAGTAGTGAAGTTGGGCAGAACTAAGCCGAGCACACTCAGCGCCATAATGGTATTGAGGTAGGAACTGGCTCCCTGCAAATTGTAATCTTGTTCGTGATGACGCAGACCGCCCAGCAGCAGCGACAACCCGATCAGACCGTTGAGAGCAATCATGATCACTGCGAACATCATGTCGCGAGCAAGAGTTGGATTATTTTCCCCGTGAAGCATCGCCGCCGAAATCATCATAACTTCAATGGTAATGGCGGAGAGGGTCAGGATCAGCGTTCCATACGGCTCGCCGCACTTGATTGCGAGACAATCAGCATGTCGCACGACTGAAATCGCCGACCAAAGCACAGCAACAAAAAGCCATACGAATACCATTCCCATCGCACCCGGATGCTCAAGGTTTTCAATTAGTCGGGCTCCGAACCAAAGAAAGATCGCTGCCGTAACTATTCCGAGGATCAGGGAAAGCTCCGAGCGCATCAGCGAACCAAAACCGTTCCGCTTTCGCGCCGCAGTTTTCGATTTCCCGGCCTTTGACATGCCACGAGGATAAGAAGCGCGATAATATTATGCAATCCAACGCCATCTTTGCCGGGCAATTTGGCTCAGATTACTGAATTCCCGACCTCCGACTTCTGATCTCTGATTTGGCTCCTCCACTTCTCACTTTTCACGTCTGACTCGCTTCCTGCTCCGTGCTCCCTGCTCCTTGCCTCTGTCCTCCGGCCCGCGATTTCTTCCTTTGTAATTCTTAACTCCTAATTTTTAATTTCCGCTCATGCCTGGCGTCTGTGTCATTGTTTCCTACCGCCCGAAACCCGGTAAGACAGACGAATTGCTCGATTTGGTGCTAAGTCGCGTCCCAACTCTGCACCAGGAAGGACTTGTATCTGATCGGGCTCCGACCATCATGCGCGCACGTGACGGCATGATCATCGAAATCTCGGAATGGAAATCACGGGAGGCCATCGATGCCGCGCACAAGAATCCCAACGTCCTTGCCCTGTGGGAAAAATTCTTTGCCGTGTGCGACTGTGTTCCGCTGAATAGGTTGGCGGACGCAGAAGAAATGTTTGCCCGCTTCGAGCCGATCGAGACTAGCAACACGGAACACAGGTCACTGACCGGTGTGGCGCACAGACCTCAGGTCTGTATTCCTCATACTCGAATCCAACCTATCCTATATTTTCAAACTCCTACTTCGGCAGTGCGAATGACACGATCTCGTTAGCGGCGCGATGATTCGACCAGAAGTGTTCGCCATCGAAAGTAAGCGATCGACACGCGAACGGAATCGTCGCCAGGTCTGTGACCACAGGCATTTGCTCACTCAAATCAAGTTGCGCAATCGTCCAGCTCTCGCCGTTCTGTTCGGTTCCGCGCAACACGTAGATCGTTCCATCGATAAATGTGTGGCCGGAAATCCCCGCACCGATATCGATCGCGCGCAAAATGTTGCCCTTGGCGTCCAGTTTCAGGATTCGATGCTTATACCACTGACTCAAGTAAAGGTTTTCTCCGTCGTAACTGAGGTATGAGCCGGTAAACTCCGGGCAAGCGATTCGTTCCGTATCCGAGAAACCCGTGTTGTGAGCGAACGAGCGAATGTAGCGATCATCGTTCATTCCTTCGCCGATAGTGAAACGGCTCGACCCATTGGTGGACACGGCCGCCCACGGAATGCCGGGCGCCTCCGTTTCTTGAACCACTTTCCAGTCAGCCGGATCGATTGCATAAATCCGCCGCAGATCGCGCGAGCCCATCCACAGCAAACCGCGCTTGGCTTCCCATGCCAGTGCCTGCGGCGTCGCTGCCGGAGAAGGAAACCGTCGCTGCTCGTGGATTATTGAAAGCTTCATTCGTGCGATCAACATCATTTCGGAGCAACGGATACGCAACCAAAAGCGAGGTAGCAGATTTTTCTAACTTTGTAGTTTCAGCTTTGTTTTGATCAACTCAACGAGCTCGCGAGGACTGCGCCCGAGCTCGAGCGATAGCACACGCTCCGATGGTTGTGGTTCTTCCAGATCCTCAAACTGACTGCTAAGAAGTGCTGGATTCATAAAATGTCCGCGCCGGCGACGCAGTTGATCGACAATCCGCTTCCGATTTCCGCGCAGAAAAACGAACTTTACTCCTTCGCTCACGCGCAGGCGACCGCGATAGGCCTTCTTTAACGCAGAACAGGCAAGAACAGCGTTCTTTCCCGCAAGGAGGCATTCTGCAATGAACTCGCGCAGCTTATCCAGCCAGGGTTGGCGATCCTCGTCTGTTAGCGGAACGCCCACTTTCAGCTTCGAAATATTCGCCGCGGAATGAAAGTCGTCGGCGTCGTAGAATTCCCACTCCAGTTCTTGCGCTAACAACTGGCCGATCGTGGTTTTGCCAGCCCCAGTCACACCGCAAATAATTATCACCACAGAGTCATTGTTCTGCGCAAACGCGCTGTCGATCAACTTGTCGACTTTGATCAGTACCCGCCGCACGCTAAAACTCAATAAAGGAGCATCCTTTGGCCCCTCCGCGCGCTTGCCAAAAACAGCGCCGGACGCAACACTCTGCGACCGACCATGCACAACCCAGAGGATCGCAGCTTCATCGGTCATCCGCGGGGACTCGGTTACATCGCCTTCACTGAGGCCTGGGAGCGCTTTTCCTACTATGGGATGCAAGCGCTACTGGTATGGTCAACCGGCTACTACATCCCGGGCACATCGAGCACATCGCCGGGTTCGGCCCATTTCGCCACCTGATCGAGTCCTTTCGCGGCCCGCTCACAGTCCAGGCGCTCGCCTCAACCATCTTCGGCCTTTACAGCGGCCTCGTCTATCTCACACCAATCGCATTCTTGGTCGCACCCGCACGATCACAATCGGTGCGCTCCTCATGTCGGCTGGACATTTTCTCATGGCCTTCGACGTCAGCTTTCTTGTCGCATTAACTTGTCTGCTCACAGGCATCGGTTGTTTCAAGGGCAACCTTGCCAGCCAGGTAGGCACCTTGTACCCAACCGGCGACAACCGGCGCGCCGATGCTTTCCAGATTTACTATCTGTTCATCAACGGCGGAGTCATCGCCGCGCCGCTCATCGCCGGTACGCTCGGCGAAAAGGTCGGCTGACATTACGGCTTCGGCGCCGCCGGTGTTGGGATGCTGATTGGCTTGGCGATTTATCTAGCCGGCCGGAAATATCTCCCACCCGACTCGCCGGTCGTCGAGAAAAATGCGGGCGCACTAAAACCTCGCATGACCAAGCGCGAACGGACTGCCATTCTTTTGTTGCTCTTGCTTTTGCCGGTATTGACCATCGCCGTCATCGGCAATCAGCAAATCTTCAACGCTTATCTGGTATGGGCGCAAGACCGCGCCAACCTCGTCTTTTTCGGTTACCAACTACCGACGACCTGGCTGATTACCCTCGACTCAATCTTGTCCGTAAGCTGTCTCGCCGGAGCGGTTGTCTTTTGGCGACTGTGGTCGAAGAAATATCCGGAGCCGGCCGAGATTACCAAGATCAGCATTGGTAGCCTTATCGCGGTAACCGGTTTTCTCTCGCTCGCCGCCGCAGCGGCTATCGCCGCTGCCACGGGCGCGAAAGTTCCAATCGGTTGGCTGATTACATTTCATCTTCTGAACAGCATCGGATTCGCAAATGTTTTTCCAGTGTCGCTGGCGCTCTACGCGCGCGTCGCGCCCGCCGCACTGTCCGCCACCATCATTGGAATCTATTATCTGGCTTTCTTTGCCGCGAATAACCTCGTGGGTTGGATCGGCGGCTTTTTAGAAAAGATGCCAGCGACAAACTTCTGGCTGTTGCACTCAGCGTTGTGCGGAACAGCCGGTATCATTTTCTTCGTCGCCGGCCGGTTCTTCGGCCATTTGCTTGCACCAGGCGATCAGGAAAGTCCGGCCAATGCGTAGCATAAAATATTTTACCGTCCTTGCATTTGCTGTTGCGGTTACGGCGATCGCGCAATCGCCTCTCGCATTTCCCGAATCTCCTCAGTTGTTCGAAACGGTTGCCCAACTAGATGCAAAGATGTTCGGCGCCTTTAACGCGCACGATGTCGATCTTCTCATGTCGATGTTCACCGACGACATGGAGTTTTATCACGACAAGGGCGGACTGACCAATCGCGAGCAGACGCGCGAAGGATTCGCGAAAATGTTCGGCAACTCTCCCGACATTCGGCGCGAACTCATTCCCGGTTCGCTTCAGGTTTATCCGATCAAAGATTTCGGTGCGATTGAGATTGGGACGCACCGTTTTTGCCATAAAGAAAATGGCAAAGACGATTGCGGAAATTTTCCATTCGTGATGGTGTGGCGCAAAAGCGCCGATTCGTGGAAAGTTTCACGCGTCATCAGCTACGGACATTAGTGGGCTCGCGGGAACTCGCCCCTCCAGCGATTCAATAGTTTGGTTTTATCCCTCCCCCGTAAACGGCAAAAACTCTTCGCGC
>QHRJ01000024.1 GCA_003220075.1 Verrucomicrobiota bacterium | reverse complement strand
CTGTCGTCGGCGATGAACTGCACAAGGCCGGTTGGCGCCTGGCCGAGTTACTCCAGAAAATTTTGTAGCGCCGTCTCTATGAGACGCGTCGAGCATTCCGGCAAGCGGGAACGCTTGCCCTACAAGAAACGCGGCGGCTGTGGTTGCGTCGCGATCGCACACGACCTTCATTTTCTTGATGAAAACAAAACTGGCTCACTCGTCATCGGACACGATTCGCGAGGAGGTGCGACGGCGCTATGGCGCCACCGCGCGCGGAGAATCTTCTTGTGCCGACGATTGCTGCACTTCCATCAGCAGCGATGTCCTTGGTTACTCCGCCGAAGATTCCGCGTTTGCGCCCGAAGCCGCGAACCGAGGCTTGGGCTGTGGTAATCCGCTCGCCATCGCCTCCTTGGAAAGAGGACAAACTGTCCTCGATCTAGGGTCCGGCGCAGGATTTGATTGTTTCCTCGCCGCTCGTGCAGTCGGACCAACCGGAAAAGTAATCGGTGTGGACATGACTCCTGAAATGCTGACGAAAGCGCGCGAGAACGCGAAGAGGAATGGATTCGACAATGTCGAATTTCGCTTGGGCGAGATAGAAGCTCTTCCAGTGGCAAACGAAAGGTGGACGTAATCATCTCCAATTGTGTGATCAATCTTTCGCCTCAAAAGGAACGCGTGTTTCGAGAAGCTTTCCGTGTTTTGAGAGCCGGCGGTCGGCTGGCCGTGGCCGACATTGTCGCTGGCGCATCCGAAATTAATCAACTCGAAAAAATGCTGCACAATGCCGGCTTCGATCGAATCAAAATCGCTCCCAAAGACGCGTCGCGATCATTCATTCGGGAATGGTTGCCCGGCAAGCAGGTCGAAGAATATCTGGTGTCGGCAACAATCGAAGCAAACAAAGCCGCGTCATTCTGACGGCTGATCGGCAAAAAAAACGCGCCGGTGATTAGTCGGCGCGCTCCTAAATCTTCGCTACGAAAAAGAATCAGGTCTTCTTTGTTATTGTTTTGTCGCACTCAGATTTCAGCTGAGCGAATTGGTCCGCGGAAAGGATCGTCCTGGCCTTCTTCATGAAGGCGGCGCGACTCTCCTTGGTGCAACCCTCTTTCATGCATTCATTCTGCCACGCCACCAGTTTCGAATTCTGATCCGCGGTCAGATTAAGGCTCGCCAAATTCATGCAGCTGGACTTGTCATTCGACACTTGCGTGCCTTTGGCCCCGCAACACGATTTCCCGCCGGCAAAGGACGAGCTTGCCGCCAATACTCCCGCTGCCAATAAAGCTAAAGTCGTTTTGATCATGCACCTAAGACAGCATGAATTACGGAATGTTCAATGGGCGCACCACGGCTACGCTGTCCTAAACTCGATCGCGCCGTTTTTCGCTTCTGCCCGGATGGTTTGCCCTTCACCAAATTTCCCCTCGAGAATGTTGATGCTCAACGGATCGAGCAGGTAGCGCTGGATCGCGCGTTTTAATGGTCGTGCACCGTAAACCGGGTCATAACCTTCGCGCGCAATCAGCGTTTTCGCCGAATCATTCAACTTCAACGTAATATTTTGCTGCCCCAGACGTTTCGTTAAACGGCTCAGCTGAATCTCGACGATCTTTTTCAGATCCTCGTCGGTCAATCGATCGAAAATGATTATCTCATCCACTCGATTCAAAAATTCCGGACGGAAATGCGCGCGCAAGGCATCCATGACCAAACGGCTGCGACCTTCGCTCGATTCTTCCTCGGTAATGAATTGCGAGCCGATGTTCGAAGTCATGATGATGACGGTGTTTTTAAAATCCACCGTTCTCCCCTGCCCGTCCGTAATGCGTCCATCGTCCAGCACCTGGAGCAAGACGTTGAAAACATCGTGGTGTGCTTTTTCGATTTCATCGAATAACACCACGGAATAAGGCCTGCGCCGGACCGCCTCGGAAAGTTGTCCGCCTTCTTCATAGCCGACGTAACCCGGCGGTGCGCCGATCAAGCGCGCAACCGTGTGTTTCTCCATGTATTCACTCATGTCGATCCGAATCATCGCGTTCTCGTCATCAAACAAAAATTCCGCGAGCGCACGCGACAGTTCAGTTTTCCCGACGCCGGTGGGCCCGAGAAAAATAAAGGAGCCGATCGGGCGATTCGGATCCTGCAATCCAGCACGGGCGCGACGCACCGCGTTCGCGACTGCTTTGATCGCGGCGTCTTGCCCGACTACGCGCTGATGCAAATGTTCTTCGAGTCGCAGTAATTTTGCGCGCTCGCTTTCCTGCAAGCGCGACACTGGAATTCCGGTCCAACTCGAAACTACCTGCGCAATGTCTTCCTCGGTCACTTCCTGGCGCAAAAGTCTTCTTCGGGAGGCGCCGGCGTTCTTTTTGGCGCTCTCTTCCATTGCCGCTAATTTTTTTTCCAGATCGGGAATTCTTCCGTATTGAATTTCGCTCGCCTTCGCCAGTTCGCCGCGACGCTGGGCGCGCTCCAGTTCTGTGCGCAATTGATCGAGCTGTTCTTTCAATTTCGCTTGCTCGGTAATTTGCGCTTTCTCTTTTTGCCACTCCGCTTTCAGCGCGCTCGATTTTTCTTTCAACTCGGCCAATTCCTTTTCGAGTTTTTTCAACCGCTCTTTGCTTGCCGAATCTTTTTCTTTCTTGAGCGCCTGACGCTCCATCTCGTGCTGCATGATTTCGCGCTCGATCACGTCAATTTCCGTGGGCATGGAATCGAGTTCGATCTTTAGACGCGAAGCCGCTTCGTCCACCAGATCGACCGCTTTATCGGGCAAAAACCGGTCGCTTATGTAGCGATGCGAGAGGACTGCGGCAGCCACGAGCGCGGCATCAGTAATGCGCACGCCGTGATGCACCTCGTAGCGTTCTTTTAAGCCGCGCAAAATCGCGATCGTGTCTTCCACGCTCGGTTCATTCACCATCACCGGCTGGAAACGGCGCTCCAAAGCGGCGTCTTTCTCGATATATTTGCGATATTCATCGAGTGTGGTCGCGCCGATGGTGCGGAGTTCGCCCCGCGCCAACATCGGCTTCAGCATGTTGGAAGCATCGACCGATCCTTCCGCCGCGCCGGCACCGACAATGGTGTGCAACTCATCAATGAAAAGAATGATTTCACCTTGCGAATCGGTCACTTCTTTCAGGAATGCTTTCAGTCGGTCTTCGAATTCGCCGCGAAATTTCGCTCCCGCCACCATCGCGCCGATGTCCATTGCAATGATGCGTTTGTTTTTTAACGACTCCGGGACATCGCCGGAGATGATGCGCCGCGCCAGTCCTTCCACGATGGCGGTTTTGCCAACACCCGGTTCGCCGATCAGCACCGGATTGTTTTTCGTCCGGCGCGAAAGCACCTGCATGACGCGGCGAATCTCGTTGTCGCGCCCGATAACGGGATCGATTTTGCCGCGCCGCGCCAACTGTGTGAGATCGCGCCCGTATTTCTCCAGCGTTTGATATTTTCCTTCCGGATTTTGATCGGTCACGCGCTGCGAACCGCGCACCTGCTGCAAACCTTGCATGATCTTGTCGCGGGTCACCCCCAACTCCTTCAGCGCTTTTGCCGCGGAATTGTTTTCCCCGGCAAGGGCAAGCAGATAATGCTCGGCGCTCACGTATTCGTCCTTCAACTTCGACATCTCGTTCTCGGTAGAGTCGAGGGTGCGCCGCAGATCGTTTGAAATGCGCAAGTCTGAAACCGCGCCGGTCACTTTCGGCCGGCGCGAAAGGTCTGTCTCAAGTCGCGTGCGCAGGGCGTCGGCTGATACCCCAATTTTCTCCAGCAACGGGCGCGTCACGCCCTCGTCCTGATCGAGCAGGGCGAGCAAAAAATGTTCGTTCCCAATTTCCGGGCTCTGCGATTTCGCGGCGAAATCCTGCGCGCTTTGCAGCGCTTCCTGCATTTTCTGCGTGTATCGATCGATGCGCATAGCCAACGGTAACCACGAAGAGGCGTTTTCAAAAATTAGCCAAACGAAATCTCAGCTCTTCCACAAGGAATACGATTGGGCGCAGCCCTCCGGCGTTCAGGGGAGTCGATCATTCTGCTCGCGGCGGCCGACATGTGCCGGCTTATTCGGCTGGTGTGTAAGCCCGCGCTCCTCGAAGCGTTAAAACGCGCCGAAAATGATAGACGAGCGGCCAGTTCCATTTCAAAGTGCCGTCGCTGCACATGACGAGAGAAACGCAAAAGGCTCTGGCAATTATCATCGCATCCCTGGGGGTGCTGGTGATTCTGTTGTTCTGGGCAAATCATCTCCGGCCGCATCCGTAACATTCTACGCGGGGAAGCGAAGCGGCTAACCGATTGCCACTGTATCGCGCCGCAGGTATCTATCTTTGCCCATGAATTCCGACGCGGCTGCTTCTCGAGGAAAAATGCTGGCGCTGTTGCGCCCCGGTTCGTTCCGCCGCTACATCATCGGGTCGGCCATATCCGATACCGGCACTTGGATGCAAGTAATGGCGCAAGGCTGGGTCATGAGCACGCTTACCAACAAGGCGATCCTGCTCGGCATGGTCAATTTCGCCGCTGGAATTCCCACGCTCGCGCTCACAATGCTCGGGGGCTCAATCGCTGACAGATACGACAAGCGAAAGATTTTAATCTGGACGCAATTTGCCCAAACCGCACTCGCGCTCATTGTCGGAATACTCGTTTACACCGGCCGGATTCACGTCTGGCACGTAGTGGTGGTCGCTGCATTTTTAGGAATCTGCATTGCGTTCGAAATGCCGGCGATTAATGCGCTCGTCCCGGAGCTGGTAAAACGCGACGAGATCGCAACTGCCATCGCGCTGGACCGTTCCGTTTTTCACGGATCGCGTTTGGTCGGTCCTTCGCTCGCGGGGATATTTGTGGCGTGGTGGGGCGCTGCCTCCGCCTTTTTTGCAAATGCGGGATCGTTTTTTGCGTTGGTGATCGCGTTGATTTCTTTGCCGCCGCGCACTCTCGGAACGGCGGAAGAAGAAGAACAACGCCGCAGCGGATTCAAAGAGGGGCTGCGCTATGTTCGAAATGATCGCACCATTCTTTGCATGATCGCGTTGATCGCACTGACAACTATTTTCGTTTTTCCATTTCTATCGGTGATGCTCCCGCTCTACGTCCGCAACGTTCTGAAGCTCGGGCCCGAGCGACTGGGATTGTTAATGGCAGTCTCCGGCACCGGTTCGCTCTTCGGCGCACTGGGATTGCTTAGCGTTGCCCGGAATCATCGGTTTCGCTTCATGACGGGCGCGGTCGTCCTCGTTGCCCTCGCGCTTTTGTCCATGTCACAGTCAAACAGTTTTCTTCTGACCGCTGTTTCGATGGGAATTCTTGCGATTGGCCTGTCGGCGAATTTCGGATTAGCCAATACGATCGTCCAGGAACGGGCGCCGGCACCATTGCGCGGCCGAGTTTCTGCCGTCTTCGGTCTCAGTTTTTTTGGCTTAATGCCGATCGCCGGCCTGCTTACCACTGGTCTTTCCGATTTAATCGGAATGCGCACCGCGCTCGGAATTTCCGCCATTCTTTTCGGCATCTTCGCGGTATTGATATTGAACGTCGCCGGTCGAACTGGATGTGAGAAAACCGGCGCCGCCCTTCCCGAAACCGAGGCGCAACCCGCCGCTGTCGCGTGACGATCACGCGATGATTGCATTCTCCACCTGCTGGAATTCAGGCCGTCATACTTCCGGTGACGAGATGTTGCGCGAGATCCAGGCGCTTGGATTCAATCTGATCGAGCTCGGTCATGGCATTCGTATTTCGCTCATACCCGGAATTCAAAAAATGTTCGATGCCGGCGAGGTGCGTTTCAGCAGCCTGCACAATTTCTGTCCCCTACCGGTGGAAGTGATGAGCGCGTCGCCCGATTGTTATGAATTTTCCGCTGCTGGGAAAAGCGAGCGCGATCGCGCCGTCAAACAGACCCTGCAAACACTGGATTTTGCGGAGCGCTTGAATGCACCATTTGTCGTGTTGCATTGCGGCTCCATCTCGATGAATCCAATCACCGATGAATTGATTGCGCTGGCGCAGAACGGCGGCCTCCTTTCGCGCAAATACGTCCGGAAAAAAATCGACGCGGTGCGAACGCGAGAACACGCCGCTCCTGCACATCTGGTGCGCGTTAAAGAGTGCCTCAGGCCAATCATCGAACGCGCAGCTGAGAAAAAGGTTCGGCTGGGGATTGAAGGGCGTCGCGGGTATGAAGAAATTCCGTCGGAGCGCGAAATTCCGCAATTACTTGATGAAATCGCCGCGCCGCACGTCGGTTACTGGCACGATATGGGCCATATCCAAATTAAGGAAAATCTTGGCTTTCTTGATCATGTCGAATGGCTTAGAACGATCGCTCTGCGCACGATTGGCTGTCACATGCAGGATGTGAAGTGGCCAGGACAGGACCATCAGTCACCTTTCCTGGGCGACATGCGACTGGAGCCGCTCACACGCATGTTGCCGCAGAATTGTCAGATTGTGTGGGAGCTTAGTCCACGTCTGTCCGCCGAAGAAATCATGCAATCCCGCGCAATTTGGAAAGAACGCTTCGGCGAATGAAAAAGATCCTCCTCACCCTTTTTCAAATCGCCGTGACCGTGGGCATGCTCATTTGGGTATTTCACGATCCGAATCAGCGCGCCAAGATGGCAGAAGCGCTGCGCACCGCCGATTATCGATGGGTTGGCGCCGGGATACTGGCCTATGTCTTAGTTGAAATTTTTGCGGCCTTTCGCTGGCAAATTCTGCTGCGCGTGCAAAAAATCCGACTCAGTTTTCCACGCGTCGCCGGATTGTTTTTCATCGGCATGTTTTACAATCAATTTCTGCCCGGCGGAACCGGCGGCGATATTATTAAAAGCTATCTGCTGCTCAAAGAGACACCGGATAAAAAAGCGGGTGCTTTGCTCGCAGTGGTCTTCGACCGGCTTATCGGTTTGGTAGCGCTGGTCGCCATCACTGTCACCCTGGTCAGTCTGCGTTTCGATATCCTCTCCCAAAGTCCGGAGACGCGACGGTTGCTCTGGCTTTTGTTGTTTCTGCTGGGCACCTCAATCACGGCTCTCCTCACCAGCTTCATCATCAGCGGGTTCAACCTTTTTCATTGGTTGCCCGACAAGTTTCCCGGGCGTGAAAAATTAATTGAGGTTTCGGCGGCTTATCATCTTTACGCGCGGCACTGGGTCGCCACCTTCCTTGCCTTCGGTGCATCGCTTGGCGCGCATTTGGCAACCTTCACCACTTTTCTTTGCGTGGCCTACGCCTTCAATGTGCCCTCGGCATTTCCGGAAGGTGTGAAAGTGATCGACTTCTTCGCCGTGCTGCCGATCGAACGAACGATTACGGCGCTGCCGATTAGCTTCGCCGGCTTGGGTCTGCGCGAACAAATCTTGCAGGTCATGCTGCACAATGTTTGTCATGCCTCCGTCGCCGTTTCAAAACTCATCGGCACGATGGGTTTTCTCATCATTTTTTTCTGCTGTCTGCCCGGCGGCATCGTTTACTTCTTCTACAAACCGAGCGGCGAGATCCGTCACGTGCGCATGCGTGAAATGGAAACAGAAGTAGCGACGCTTGAGCATGAAATCGGTCGTTCGGAATAAAAACGTGGGAGGGGCCTTATTGCCCCGATCTCACCCGTCGCGGCGCCGGGGTCGCTCCCACATTCAACGTCCATTCGTCGCCGTTACGTTTGCCATGACGGTTGATGGCAAAGTGACAACGAAAAATTATGCTTCGGTCGATTTCACCTCGCGCGAAGACAAAGCGCATCTCATCAGGCAGCGCGCACTCGGTGACGCTGTTCTCGTCGGTCATGGCACTATCGAGAATGACAATGTGCGTCTGGGAATTCCGCGGGAGGATTTACGCAGGGAGCGAATCGCGCGCGGGCAACCTCCGTATCCGATTCGGGTCATCGTCTCGAATAAAGGGCGGATCAATCCAAAACTGAAGATTTTCGAAACTGATTTTGCGCCCATCATTATTTTCTCCACCACTCGAATGCCGCTCAAAACGCGGGAACAGTTGCAAGAGAAGGCGACGCTGTGTCTGAGTCACGCCCGTTGTGTTGATCTGCGCTGGATGCTGCAGGAATTGCGTTACGATTTCAAAGTGAAATACGTTGCCTGCGAAGGCGGCCCTGCGCTGTTTCGCTCGTTGCTCGAGCAGGGATTGGTCGATCAACTTAATCTAACAATCGCGCCATTTCTCTTTGGTGGAAAAAATGCACCGAGTCTCACTGGCGTGAGCCTCGATTTTCTGCCGCGCAGCATTCGATGCTCATTGAAAGAAATGCGAGTCGTAGGCGACGAATCTTTTTTAACTTATCGCATAGGAAAAAAACGAGGTAGGGGCGGTTGACCTCAACCGCCCGCTCCGGTTGCGACAAGCTTTCGTCGGGCGATTCGGTGAATCGCCCCTACCTTTTGCCAAGCGAAAGATTAGCCCGTTCGCGCACGGGATGACCCGACTTTCGGTTCGAGATCAGACGCCTGCCGCGGGACTTCCCGTCGAGTGCGGCGACTGCTAAGTTAATGAGCAATGGGTTTACGAGGGCTTCTTTTCTTCAATGCGATATTCGCTCTTCTCCCCATTACAGTTTTCGCGGATGCGGTCGTAGAAGGTCACGTAGAACTGCCGAAATCGCATTCCGCGCCGGTGATGGCCAAACGCTATGAGATCGTCACGATCGGCGGCGTGCTCTCGCCCCAGCCACCGCTTGCCGTGGTCTACCTCGATGGCTCCTTTCCCAAATCTACTACGACCGCAACGAAACAGATCGCACAAAAAGATCTGGCATTTCTTCCTTCGCTTCTGCCAGTGCAGGTCGGCACAAGAGTAGAATTCCCGAACCTCGACGACACTTACCATAGTATTTTTTCTTATTCGCCGGCGAAGCGGTTCGATGTTGGACGATATCGGCCAGACGAACGGCCGATCCCATCGGAGGTTTTCGATATGCCCGGCCTGGTAACACTTCGCTGTGATATTCACGAACATATGCGCGGGCTTATTCTGGTTCTAAATACTCCGTACTTTGTTGTGACCAATCCTGAGGGACGATTTCGATTGGGTGGGCTTCCTTCGGGGCACTATGCGCTCAAGGCATGGATCGACAGCAAGACGACGCGCGAACAACCGGTCGACCTCAAGGCAGATACGGTGTTGCATGTTGATTTTCCATGAACTCTCCAGCTCAGGCAAAAAAGCGCAGCGTGGTGAGGTTCCGGACGAAGCTTGTCGCTGCCATGATGCTGGTGGTTTCGGCCCTGACAGCCTTGGGACTTTATTTTACCCAACGTAAGGTGGCGACGACGGCGGAACGCGATTTGCAGGAAAATTTTCAAGCCGAGGTTGTTTCGCTGCACAAAGTTCTGGCCTTGCGCCAGACCGCGCTCACAGAACGTTGTGGCCAGCTGGTGTCTAAGCCACGGATTCACGCAGCGCTCGAGGACAATGCGCTTGATCTATTATATCCCAGCGCAAAAGACGAACTGCAGGATTTGATGGAAGGTCAAGAGCTGTCCCAGGCGAAGGGGGCAAGCTCACTCCACGCGAGATTCTACCGTTTTCTGGATGCCACAGGCGCCATTCTCTCACCCCCAAACCCAAAAGATGTAGGCGAACTAAGCACGGAAGCGATGGCACATTTGGCGTTGAAGAAACTACCCGAGGTGCAACAAATCGGCTACGTCTCGGAAGGTGGTGATGCCGCTGGCGGAGCGGTAGATGAGGTAATGGCGGTGCCGATTTTCTCGACTGAAACCGGCGAGCTCATTTCCGCGCTCGTTGTCGGCTTCAAGCCTCTTGAGATTGTCGGTGGCGCGGGACTAAAGAGCGGGATTTGGGTAAATGGGCGGCTGCATCTGCCCTCCCTTGCGAAACCCGCGCAGCTAGCGCTGAGCGACGAGATAGCTAGCGCGATCACTAAGTCGGATCGTGTGCAAAACAACTTTAACGTTACGATAAGTGGGGCACCGCAGCTTTTATTCTACAAGCTTCTCAATCCAGAATCGGTTTTTCCGCCCGCCTACGAAATCTGTGTTTACCCGCTCACTGAGTCGGTCGCACAACAGCGTCGGCTGCGCTGGCAAATTGGCGGCGCCGGCGCGCTGCTTTTACTCGGTGGCTTCATGGTCAGCAATTTTATGGCGCGGCGTTTGTCCGTTCCGGTGGAGAAACTGGCGATCGACTCGGAGAGAAATCGCGCGGCCCTCGCTTCAACCAGTGAAAAGTTGAAAAGATCGACCAGGTACTCGGCCGATGCCTCGCATCAGTTAAAAAGTCCAGTCACGGTTTTGCGTGCGGGATTGGAGACATTGCTGCGGTGCGAAGATTTCCGGCCGGAAGTGTATGAAGAACTTTCGGCGCTCCTCCACCAGACCCATCGCCTAAGCGGTGTGATCGACGATTTGCTTTTGCTCTCGCGGATGGACGCGGGTCACCTTCAAATTGAATCCGAGCCGGTGAATCTGAGCCAGCTGGTCGATGAATGGCTCGATGATCTGAGTGCACTGCCCGATTCGCCCGAGTTCAGGATCGAGAAAAAATTACCGGTCGGTTTGCACGTTGCCGGCGAAAAACGATACACCTCGCTCATCGTGCAGAATCTTCTCGAGAACGCGCGAAAGTACAATCGGCCCGGCGGCCGCATCCGGGTTAGCGCGCATGAAAACGCTAACCACGTTGTCCTGACCATCGGTAACACCGGTCGGCCAATCGCGGATGCTGAGCAGCAACATATTTTCGAGCGATTCCATCGTGGCTCGATCCGCTCCGCCGTTTCGGGTCATGGGCTCGGATTGAATCTGGCGCGCCAGCTTGCCCGATTGCATGGCGGCGAGATAAGGCTGGTACAGTCCGCTGACGATTGGACGGAGTTCGAGACGTGTTTTCGCGTGGCGCAACCTGCGCCGAATCGCGCGAGTTAAAATTGTGTGAAGCTGCTTCACGCCCTTAGCCTTTGTCTTTTCGCCTGCACCATGCACGCGTTCGAGCTCGAGGATTTTTTCGAGCGGCTCGATACCGGGCTCAGCGCCACCGCTTTTCAAGATACTCTTCGCACGCGATTAAGCGGCACGATCGATACCGAATTTTACCATTTCGAGCAGCCGGCGCCTGGGCTTATCGACAGTAAGATCGATAATCTGTTTGACCCACGACTGACCCTGTTTCTCGACGCCCAAATTGGGTCGCACATTTATTTTTTCACGCAATCGCGATTAGATCGTGGATTCGATCCAAGTGATCACGGCGCTCAGGTTCGGCTTGACGAATATGCACTCCGGATCACGCCGTGGGATGACGGCCGGTTCACATTGCAAGTGGGAAAGTTCGGTACCGTCGTCGGCAATTTTGTCCCGCGGCATTTGTCCTGGGACAATCCCTTTATTAACGCGCCGTTAGTTTACGAAAACATCACAGCGGTTAGCGACAAAGCCGCACCTGATTCACCGCGGGATTTCGCCCGAAGCTTTGAGGCGAATGCGAAGTATGAATTCAATCCCGTGATCTGGGGACCAAGTTATGCCAGCGGCATTTCTTTCTCGGGCCGACTTGGCCGATTCGATTACGCCGCGGAAATGAAAAATTCTTCGCTCTCTTCACGGCCGGAATCCTGGAATGCCACCGAAACTGATTTTGATCATCCGAGCTTCAATGCGCGGCTTGGCTTCCGACCAAATCAAATGTGGAATTTTGGTGTGTCAGTAAGCGACGGCGCATATTTCCGGACCGAGGCCGAACGAACGTTGCCGCGCGGTCGCGACATCGGTGATTTTCGCGAACTTGTTTTTGGGCAGGATGCCAGCTTTGCCTGGCACCATCTTCAATTGTGGGCGGAAGTTTATGAAGCGCGTTTCCAAGTTCCCCGTGTAGGCGATGCTGACACGTTCGCCTATTATTTTGAGGCGAAATATAAATTCACGCCGCAGTTCTTTGGTGCGCTCCGCTGGAACCAGCAACTCTTTGGGACCGTCAGCAATGGTGCAGGAGGCAATATTCGCTGGAGTCAAAATCTGGGCCGCGTCGATATCGCAGCTGGTTACCGTTTCACGCCGCATACTCAACTGAAATTGCAGTATAGTTTTCAGCACGAAACAACCGGCCCGCGAGACGATAATCACCTGTTCGCCGCGCAATTCACGGTACGCTTCTAAGTTTCGAAGTCCCCGCGAAAAGTAACTATCACGTTACTTTTGTCGTGTTCTTTTGATCACAGCCGTTGAATAGCCGCTCGCGCAAGGTTGTCTAACCCTTGTAACGCAAAATTGAAGGGAAAACTATGAAAGCAATTGTCTATTCCATATGCGTGGGAAGTCTCGCTCTGGCGCTAACGGCGCAGGGCGAGGAAGTTCAGGGCACTGCGAATGTCGATGCAAAAGCGAAGACGCGGGCCACACCGAAAGTGCACGCAACAACATCCGCACGGACGAACGCGGCCGTGAGCAACACCCGAATGCAACCGAACGTGACTGGCACCCGCTTTCGTGCGCACACCGTGACTCCGCAAACGAATGTGGACACGAGCCTGCAAAACAGGCAACGGTTCAATCAATCGATCACGGCGCGAAATTCTCGGCCGATCAATCGCGAACGAAATTTGATGGCCAACCGAAACGTCACGGTTAACCAAAACCAGAACGTGGTGATCAACCGCAACCGAGTCAGTTTTTCTCAAGCGGTGAATTTGCATCGTCACGAATTTCATGATCGCGATTTTTGGAGACGGCACTTCCGCATCGTGATAATCAATAACAACGCTTTCTTCTTTGATGCCGGATTCTGGTTCCCGGCGTGGGGCTATTTCCCCGGAGCGTATTATCCGTATGACGGCCCCATCTACGGCTACAACGATTTGCCGCCGGATCAGGTGGTAGTGAACGCGCAAGTGCAGTTGCAGCGTGACGGTTATTACTCCGGTCCCATCGACGGCGTTCTCGGACCGACGACGCGACATGCGCTGGCCGCATTTCAGGCCGATCACGGATTGGCGGTCACCGCCGCAATCGACGAAGCAACAGCCTCGACCCTAGGTCTAAGCTAAGATCGATGATCGCAGGTGCGTGACGTGGGGCCGGGGTTCAGCTCTGGCCCCGTTATTTTATCCGCGAGCGGAAGCGGCAAATCTTTGGGACAAAGCTTCAAAGCTGAATCAAGCTTCTCGCAAAACCAGTATACTGGCTCTGAGCAAGCGCTGACCTCTCCTGAAATTAATGCAGATTCTGATCGTTGAAGATGAAGTTAGATTGGCACGGCAGATTGCTTCCGCGCTGACCGAAGCGGGTCACGATCCGACTATGGTCCACGATGGTGAAGCAGCTTTGCAGGAAGCAATCGATGCGCCTTTCGATTTGGTCGTTCTCGATGTCGGCCTGCCGCACATGGACGGTTTTGAAGTGTTGCGTCGGCTGCGAGCCCGGCACGTGTCCAGCCGTGTCCTGGTGCTGACAGCCCGTAGCGAAGTTAAAGATCGCGTCGCCGGCTTGCAGCTTGGCGCAGACGACTATTTGCCAAAGCCATTTGCGATGCCGGAATTGGTCGCACGGGTGCGTGCGCTTGGGCGGCGTTATGCGGAGGAACCGGCTCTCAACCTGCGAGTCGGCGATCTCACGTTCGATCTAGCGAACCATGAGGTGCATCGCGGCTCGGAACGAATCGATTTATCCACGCGCGAATTGATGTTGTTGAAGGTGCTTATGCGTGAACCGGGTCGCGTTTTTACCCGCACTGAATTATGCGAACGTGTCTGGGAACACGAACACGAATACGACACGAAACTGGTTGAAGTTTTTATTGGGCGGTTACGCAAGAAAATTAGCGATCCTCCGCTCATCCATACGGTGCGTCACGTTGGCTACAGCATTCAGGAGCCGACCACACTCTCTGGCGCTCAGCGAAGGTAACGAAGGCGTTACTTTTCCGGTGCAGCCCACCCGGTAGATCGCTGCGATTCTACGGGTGTGAAGCTGATGAGTAGACACGCAATGTCATTATTCACGACTTCGAACGTCAAAATCCAACTCAAGCCAATATGAAGGAAACCGCTATGAATAAAGTCAAAAATCAACTCTCCCCTCAAGTTGCCAACGTCTCATCACCTCCGCGGACACTTCCGCGGCGAACTTTTCTTTGCCGCATGGGAGTGGGTGCGATTGCACTTGCTCCCGGAGCCGCACTCTTCGGGTCGGCCGCAAGAGTGTTTGGCGAGCAAGAGGAGGGCGATAACAACGACCCAATCACAGCCGGCGATGCCGCTTTGCTCAGATTCGCGGCGGCCGCGGAAATCCTGGAGACCGATTTCTGGGTCCAGTACAACGAACTCGGAGGAATCCAGGACAGCGAAGAACCGAGCGGAACTGGGAATCCCGCCTACACCGAAGCACTGAAAATGCTCGATGAGGATATGGATGTATACATCCACGATAACACCGAGGATGAGCGCACTCATTTCACATTCCTTAACGCATACCTGGTCTCGAAGGGCGCGCAGCCAGTCCATCTCAATCAGTTCCGCACCTTGCCGGGCAGCACCGCGACCGGCTCCAGCGGAAAGCTCCGGCTTACTAACCTCATGCAGCTCACTCTCGACACCAGTTGGTGGACACGCTACCGCAGCCGTGCCAATAACCCCGATCTTGATCCCAATTTCGTGTTTCCCCAGGCAGTCCCGGACTTGCATAATGGGCAGTTTACGGCAATCCCCAGAACGGATGCCGATCTGCAGCCTCCTAAACACCTTCAGGCAATCGCTAACACGGCGGCATTCCACTTCCCAACTATTGAACAAGGTGGAAACAGCCTCTACCCTTCAATGGCGCAACGGGCCACCAGTGTGGAGGTGCTCCGAATTCTGATCAGCATCGGCCCGACCGAGACAATGCATTTCCAAACCTGGCACGACAAGGCGGGCAATGCGCCTCCTCTGACCGACCCCACTAATGGCCTGACGTTTCCGGATCTGAATTCTCCGCCCTTTGATACACAAAACTTCCAGACCAACCTGATCATGCCTGAGCCATGCCCATTCCTCAGTCGGACGCTTCCCAGATGTTCGATCATTCGGCCTACCAAGACAAATGGGATCGCCATGGGCGTGGTCAAGTTCTTGACTGACATGGGGCTTTTCATCGGCCAATCGCCCGCGTTCTTTGCGTTCCTGCACCAACTGGCCCAGGAAGCAGATGCGGCTCGACGCGGAGCCTAGGGTCAGGATTGAGGGCGAGTTTGCCAGAGCATGATAATGCCGCAGGGTTCGATGCCCTGCGGCGTTGCCTCAAATTACTTCCCGTCATCCCGAGCGAAGTCGAGGGATCCCGATGAAATCACGTTAAGCGTCCGCAACGGCATGCTTCGACTTCGCTCAGGCTGACGGCGTTTTCCGCCGCGGCCTACGCACCAGTTCGCCCCCGCAATTCGGACAAATGCTTTTCATTTCTTTCGAACAATTTTCGCAAAAGGTGCATTCGTACGAACAGATGTAAGCTTCGCCGCTGAGCGACAATTCGCTTCCACATCGCTCGCACTTTGCTCGCATCTCCAGCGCCATGTTGTCAGTAATCCAGGAAAGTTTATCGTTTCAAAAAGTATCGACGCAACCGCGATGCACAAAACGAATTCAATCATTATGCACGCGTCGCGCGCCGAAATCTTCGAAACCGCAGCAAACCTTGAGCTCTGGCCAAAAATTTTGCCGCACTACCGTTACATCAAATATCTCGAGCGCGGCACCGAGCGTAATGTTGTCATTATGGCCGCTACCCGGTCCGGCATTCCGGTTTCATGGATGTCCGAACAAGTTATCGATCGGGAAAAATTCGAAGTGCGTTTTCATCATCTGAAAGCTTTCACAAAAGACATGTTTGTCGTCTGGACCTTCAAAGAAACACCCGCTGGTGTGCTCGTCGAAATCGCACATGATCTGAATTTTCGTATGCCTGCGCTCGCGCCACTGGCGGAGCTGATCATCGGCGATTTTTTTATTCATCACATCGCCAATCGCACGCTTCAATGCATGAAAGCTTATCTGGAATCGAGGATCTAGCCATATGCTTTCGGGGAAAAACGGGCGGCGTCGTTGCGTCATCACTGGCCTCGGCCCAATCACCTGCATTGGGCAAAGGAAGGAGGATTTCTGGCGTGGAATTTTAGCGGAACGCAGCGGAATCACGCATGTTTCCACTTTCGATACCGCTGGTTTTAATGCGCATTGTGCCGGCGAAATTCGCAATTGGGCACCGGAAGAATTTTTCCCGCCGCACCGTTTGAAGCGACTGGATCGCTACGCCCAGTTCGCCGTTGCCTCCGCTAAGCTCGCGCTCGATGACGCTGGCCTGGAATATTCCCGTGACCAGCCGCAGCACCGCGTCGGAGTCAGTTTCGGCACTGCGCTCGGCGGAGTTTGCCAGGCTGAAGATCAGCACATTCGCTTTCTGAAAAAAGGAACGCGGGGAGTGAATCCAACTCTGGCCCTTCAGGTGTTCGGCGGCTCCGCCCATTCCAATATCGCAATTGAATTTGGGTTTCGCGGGGTTGGCACCACTAATTCAAACAGTTGCGCCAGCGGCAGCGTTTCGGTTGGCGAAGCCTTGCGCTACATCCGCGACGATTTCGCCGATGTGATCGTGGCGGGTGGGGCGGAAGCGGCGCTAGCCACGCTTTCCTTTGGCGCATTCGATCTTATTAAAACCATGAGCCGCTGGGATAGTGACCCCGCTCTGGCGTGCCGGCCATTCGACCTTCTGCGTGATGGCTTCGTCATGGGAGAAGGTGCTGCGTCGCTGATTATCGAAGAACTCGAACACGCACGAGCCCGTGGCGCTCACATTTATGCGGAAGTGCTCGGCTACAGCCTGAACAATGACGCCTTCCACATGACTTCGCCCTTGCCCAATGGCGAATCGTGCATTCGCGCAATGCACGAAGCCCTGGCGGACGCACGACTCGAGCGCGAGCAGATCGACTACATCAATGCCCACGCGAGTTCGACGCAGCTAAACGACAATACCGAAACGATGTCAATTAAGGAAGTTTTCGGCGAACGAGCGAAAAGGATTCCGGTGAGCGGCACAAAGGGGTACTATGCCCATCCGCTGGGCGCGACCGGCGCAATCGAAGCCGCTCTCTGCGCGTTGGCGCTGGATCGGCAATGGATTCCACCGACGATCAACTATCAGAATCCCGATCCGTCATGCGACCTCGATGTTGTGCCAAATCATGGTCGGGCCGCAGAGTTGAACTACGTCATGAGCAATTCGTTTGGCTTTGGCGGAATCAATGCCTGCGTGATTTTAGGCAAAGTGCGCGGATAGTTTTCGTCATCCCGAGCGCAGTCGAGGGATCCCGCCGCGAAACCTTGAAGACCACGCTCGGGATCCTTCGACCCGCTGCGCTCCGCTCAGGATGACGGGAGTTATCCGCGATCGTCCAGCAGATCGGGTCGGTTAGCCTTCGTTCGCGCCCGCGCTTGCTCTTTTCTCCACGCGGCAATCTGGGCGTGATTTCCACTGAGCAAGATTTCCGGAACCTTCCAACCACGAAATTCCCCCGGCCGCGTGTATTGCGGTGCCTCCAGTAGCCCTTCGCGAAAACTGTCGTCGTGGGCGGATTGTTCGTCGCCGAGAACACCGGGGATTAATCGGACGACCGCATCAACGAGAACCACAGCTGCGATTGCGCCGTTCGTCAGCACATAATCGCCGATGGATATTTCCTCATTGATCAAATGTTCAACTACTCGATGATCGACGCCCTCATAATGCCCGCAGACGATAATGAGATGCGATTCCTGTGAAAGCTGTTCAGCCATTCGTTGATTGAAACGGCGCCCGGTGGGCGACATCAAAATAACTCTCGATTGTTCGGCGTTCGATGTTCGATGTTCAGTGTTCGATGTTTTTCTGCTCTCGCCGCGCAGCTCCTCCACCGCAGCGAAAATCGGCTCCGGCTTCATCACCATCCCCTGCCCTCCGCCGAAAGGCGCGTCGTCCACCACATGATGTTTGTCGCTCGTCCAATCGCGCAGATTATGAATGTGCAACTCGAGCGCGCCATTTTCTTGCGCGCGTTTCATCATGCTTTCCTTCAGCGGCGCTCGGCAGATTTCCGGGAATAGCGTGATGATGTCGATACGCATTCCAGAAATATCCCGTCATCCCGAGCAAAGCGCCAGTCCGGCTCGGATCGAGGGATCCCGTTGAAGTTACCTTAAAGCTTTCGCCGGGATCCCTGCTCGGGATGACGGAAATCACTCCACGATTTCGAGCGTGGCGCGTTGATTGTGGCGAGCTGCGGCACTCGAAAGAAGCGCCCGAATCGACTGAATGGTTTGACCATTGCGGCCGATGATGCGGCCAACATCACTTTGCCGTAGTTGCAGGCGGAAAATGGTTGTTCGGCCCGACGGAATTTCCGTGATGATTGCCTCGTCAGGGAATTCCGCGAGCTGGCGAACAACGAATTCGAGAAATTCACGCATGGTCTTATTCCTTGTAGCGGCGCTCGATGAGCGCCGTCCAGCGTAGACTTAGCCTAGCCCCACTTCCACGGGGGTCATAGACCGCCGCTACAGAGCAGCCGCGCTCGCCGCCTGCTTTTTATTTTTCTTAATCAGGCTGCGGACAGTGTCCGATGGCCGGGCGCCACGCGCGAGCCAGTGCTCAATGCGATCGAGCTTGAGCGAGCTGTTGTGCCCTTGTTTTTTCGGATCGTAAGTGCCGACGAGCTCAAGAAATTTTCCGTCGCGCGGACTGCGTTTATCGGTCACGACCACTTTATAATAAGGGCGATTGAGCGCCCCTTCTCTGCGGAGTCGAATTGAAACGGCCATATATAAAACATTAAACAGTTAAAAAGGTTACAACGCTATAAGGGTGAGGAACAGTTTCAATTTAACGATGTAACCTTTGTAACTCTTTTAACTTTCTTTTCATTTTGCCGGCGTTCTTCATCAACTTACGCATTTGATTGAAACGCTGGAGCAAATCATTGACCTCGGTGACGGTCCGCCCGCTTCCGCGCGCGATCCGCTGACGACGCCGCGCATTTAAAATGTCGGGCCGGGTGCGCTCCTGCGGTGTCATCGAAAGCACAATGGCTTCGATGCGCCGGAGCTGCCTGTCGTCGACCGAAAGGCCGGGCACGTTACTCATTCCCGGTAACATGCCAAGGATATTCTCGAGCGGGCCGAGCTTGCGCATCATTTTGAATTGCGCGAGAAAATCGTTGAAATCGAATTTCGTGGTGCGCAACTTTCGCTCCAGCCGCTCGGCTTCTTCTTCATCTACCGCTTCGGCCGCTTTCTCGACCAAACCAACGATGTCGCCCATTCCCAGAATGCGACCCGCGAGCCGATCGGGCGCGAAGATTTCGAATTGATCGAGCTTTTCGCCGATGCCGACGAATTTGATTGGGCGTTGCGTCACTTCGCGCATCGAAAGCGCTGCGCCCCCACGCGCGTCGCCGTCGAGCTTGGTCAAAACAATTCCGGTGATCTGAAGAGCGTCATTGAAATGTGTCGCGACGCTGACGGCTTGCTGGCCAGTGGCAGCATCGCCCACGAGCAGAATTTCCTGGGGCTGCAAGAAATCACGGAGCCGTTTTAATTCTTCGATAAGGGGCTGATCGATTTCCTGACGCCCGGCGGTGTCGAAAATATCAACGCTGTAGCCGCGGTCGCCGGCCGCGGCTTGCCTATCGGCATTCTCGATGTTGTCGCGGCCGGCGACCGCGGCTATAGCGGCGGCGGCGGCGCGCAACACATCTTTCTCATTAGGTGTTGGGGTAAAGACCGGGACATCGATTTGCTGGCCAAGGGTGGCCAGTTGCTCGATCGCAGCCGGACGCTGCAAATCCATCGCAACCAAACGAGGCGAATGCCCCTGTTTCTTCAACAACCGCGCCAGCTTCGCCGCCGAGGTTGTTTTCCCCGCGCCATTCAAGCCCACTATCAAAATGCGCGACGGTTTTTCCAGATTCAGCGGGGCAGCATTGCCGCCAAGTAACGCTGTCAGTTCCTCGTGAAATATTTTAACGATTTGTTGGCCAGGGGTGATGCTACGCAACACTTCTTCGCCCAATGCTTTTTCTTTGACCCGCGCGACAAAATTTTTCGCGACTTGGAAATCGACATCGGCTTCGAGCAACGCGAGACGGACCTGGCGCAGCGCATCATTAATGTTCGACTCGCTGATTGTACCGTGACCGCGCAGGTCCTTGAAAATATCCTGAAGCCTGTCACCGAGTTGAGAAAACATGGGTCAATTACGATGCGTTCTCGCTCCCCGGAAAAGACTGTTTGGGCGAGAGGCCCAAACCAACACGCGAGACGCGTGCGCTACCCGAAAGATTCGCTGTACCACGCGTTCTATTTTTTCGGTGTCGCCGCAGGCGAGGCTGCCGCCCCGGCCTCTTCAACCGCGAAGGTCCAGTGCGCCTCCACTTTTTTTCCGCCCGATTTTGCCTCGACAATGACACTGCATTTATCGCGCAATTTTTTCGTTACCTGATAGGAAACGGTGTTTGTTTTCGGATCGAAAGACGCCGGGACAACACCTAACCCACTCACCCGCATTGTTACACTGCCCGGATCGATCGCGCCAAAAGCGGAAAGATTCGCACTGATTAATGGTAACGGATTGTGGATGGTCTCGCCGTCCGCCGGCTTGCTCGCAATGTTCGAGGATCCAACCTCGGCGACGGGCGCGCCGCCTGCGCTGGAAGTCGCGATCATGGAAATGGCATCAACAAAAACTTTCGGCTTGTTACCTTCGATCAAGTAGCGTCCCAGCGAATCCATGGTCGACCGAAACGTGATCGGCTGACCATAAACGGTAAAAACTGCTTCGTAGCCCACGCCCTTGGCCACATCTTTGATGTGCTGATTGTAGAATCCGTAAGGAACGGCAAAGCAATTCACCTTGATGCCGAGCCGTTGTTCCAGTGTCTCCTTGCATCGGCCCACTTCATTTCGGAGCCACTGCTCGTATTCGGGTGGGCTGAGCTTTTTCTTCGCTACCTTGTCATAAGGTTTGCGCAAGTCCTGGTGCGTTTCCGAATGCGCCTGAATGTCAACCCCAGCATCGCGCATTTCCGCGAGCTGTTCCCAGGTAATGGCTTCGCCGCCGCCAAAATGCCCACCGCGGACGCCTTCGGTGTAAATGAACATCGTAAAGGTGTAGCCAAATTTCTTCATAATTGACCAGGCCACATCGTATTGCGATTTCCAGCCGTCATCGAAAGAGATAATTGCGCAACGCGGCGGAATATTTTTTTCACCCCGCTTCCAGGCCAGAAAATCCTGCATCCCGATTACAGTGATGCCGCGATTTTTCAGCTCCTGCATTTGTTGTTCAAACATCTGGGGCGTGATTTCAGTATCCGGCCGGCGCACCTGATTGACGAAACGGTGATAGCCATAAACGATGACCTGCGCGGTTTGATCGACCGCCACTTTTGCCGGCGGAGCTGGGGTTGTAATCGCCGCCGCGGTCGGCAGCGGAGACGCGCTCGCCGCAGCTGAGCCGGCGCCGGCTGAGGTCGATCCCTCGCCAATAGTTTGGGCTTTTTGCTTTTTGTTACAGGCCGCTAATGCCAGCGCCAGGAGCACAAGAGCTGCTACCAATTTAAGTCGCATAAACGTGAGAAACGCCTTTAAATCCGGTCGCGCTAAAAACAAGCGGTTTTTACACCATGGCACCCCGCTTTCGCCTTTTGCCCTGAAAATTTGTCAGCGCGATTCGAATCGATTATCAGTCGCAATGCCGCGTTCGATGTGGGGTAAAAGCATCGCGCTTTGTGCGCTTTTTTTGGCCGGCTGCAAAACCGTGCCGCCGCCGCAGCAGCTGAAGAATACCAGCCACACCTTTGCCAGCGTTGTCGTCGATGCCGGACACGGCGGGCGGGACAGCGGAGCTTATCGTCGATCCGGCCCGCCGGAAAAGGTGGTGACGCTCGATGTCGCCACCCGACTCAGTCGCAAATTGCGCGATTCCCAATTCAACGTCGTCATGACAAGAACAGGCGATGTTTTCATTCCACTCGACACGCGCGTTGATATCGAGAACAGCACGCCGAATTCAATCTTCGTCAGTATTCATTTCAACGATTCGCGACGGCGTGGTGTGAAAGGGTTCGAGACTTACTATCATTCGCCATATGCGGCCGAGTTGGCACAAAACATCCAGAACCGGCTCTGCTCGCTAAAGGGAGCTGTTAATCGCGGCGTGCACACCGCTGATTTTCGGGTGGTGCGTAAAGCGCTTTATCCGGCGGTGCTGGTGGAATGTGGTTATCTGAGCAATCGATCGGAAGGTCGCGAAGCGCGGAACGGAGAATATCGCGAGCTGTTGGCCGATAAAATTGCGCAAGCGATTGTGGAGCAGCGTCACGGTTTGGGCGCTTATCAGGCCCCCGCGACCGCGACCGCGCCCGCGGTCGTAAATCAGGAACCGCAACCGCAGCAGCAAAAACGGAAACCGGTGCTGGCCCCGCCCGGAGAAGGTCCGGGGTTGGCGCCGCCCACCCTAAGCGGGCACTAAACGCGAGTTATTTCAAGCTGGCCGGAATCTTCGGGGGAAATAAGGTTGTTCCAGCAGCGCATGACTATTTTATGTGCGGCCAAAAGCGAACTCGACGGCTTTAAGCCGTCAAGTTTCAAAGTGAAGCTGCATTCAAATTTGTGCAGGAAGCTGGAAAATTCGCCGCTTCCGCCCTGTTGCCACGCGCTCCTCTCGCACCCAACCTTTCATGTGAGTCGAGCAAACTTGACGGCTTTAGGCCGTCGAGCTTTTGACTAAAGGTGCGTGCATGTTTGTGCGTAAAGTCGTAGAATACTTGGGTCTCAGAATTCCCGGCCGCGTTTTTCCGGACCGATTGCGGCCAGCAGAATGATCGCGAGAAAAACGAAACATTCCACCAGCGCCATGGTCAGGGCGTAATTGGGATTTCCATTCGCGTCTCGAAAATGGTCGGCCAGCCAGGCCTGTTGTTGCGCGGCATAGGCCGCCGCGAAATTCCCCAACTGATATGCCAGTCCGGGAAATGTTCCGCGAAACTCACCCGGTGAAAGTTCGTTTAAATGCACCGGCACCACTCCCCATGCGCCTTGCACCATGAATTGCATGAGAAATCCGCCGGCAATGAGCAGCGTTGTCCCAGGCGCGAAAATCCAGGCCGGAATCAAAAGCATCCCGCAAAGCGCCGACGTTTAAATGCACCGGCACCACTCCCCATGCGCCTTGCACCATGAATTGCATGAGAAATCCGCCGGCAATGAGCAGCGTTGTCCCAGGCGCGAAAATCCAGGCCGGAATCAAAAGCATCCCGCAAAGCGCCGACAAAATAATGCACCGGCGCCGGCCCCATCGTTGCGAAAGAAAGCCGATGACGGTTCCGCCACAAATCATGCCGATGGCATAGACAATGGTAATCGTTGATTTCGCGTTGACCCCAAAGCCGCGCTGTTTTTCAAGAAAAGTCGAGTAGAGGTCCTGAGTCCCGTGCGACATGTAGTTGAATGCGGTCATGAGCAGGGCTGCGTAGATTAATAACGCCCCGTGTTCCTTGGCAAAGCGCCGTAGATCGAATGTGGGGCCTTTTGCACTAGCGCGATTACGTTCCCAAACCGGTGACTCCGGCACATGCGCGCGAATATAAATGACGAGAAGCGCCGGCAACGCGCCCGCGACAAACAACCCGCGCCACCCGAAAATTGGAAAGACGATCCAGTAAACCAGCGCGGCCAGGAGATACCCGAAGGCGTAGCCTTGTTGCAAAATTCCGGAGAACAAACCACGCGCGGGCGTTGGCAACGATTCCATCGCGAGCGATGCGCCCAGGCCCCATTCGCCACCCATCCCGATCCCGAAAAGAGCGCGCAGGAGTAGAAACGTCCCGAAATTCGGCGCCAAGGCAGTCAGCAATTCGACGAGCGAATAAAAAACGATATCGATCATCAAAGGGATGCGACGGCCAAATCGATCGCCCAGCCATCCAAAGATGAATGCCCCGAGTGGACGCATCATCAGGGTGAGAGTGATGGCGAAGGTAACCTGCGGAATAGTACGCCCAAAATCATGGGCGACCGGGATGAAGACAAAGGTAAAAAGAAAGAAATCAA
>QHRJ01000151.1 GCA_003220075.1 Verrucomicrobiota bacterium | reverse complement strand
GTGGTCTTGATGGACTTGAGGGTTAGGAAAGTTACTGCGCGGCTTTCTCCTCTTTCACGTTAGTATGGAAAATGGCCTGCCATCCACCCTTCGCCATTTTCCAAGCCGATCCGGCATTGAAGGTGCCTGAGGCATCTTTCCCATCATAGGTGCCTTCGACAACGACCTTGTATGTGCTCATGATCGTGTCTGCTCCAACAGAAACGATGTTGTAATCGCTGATGGTGAACGATTTCATGTCCCACTTCTTCATATCGTCCAATTCCTTCTGCATATCGGAAATGCCCTCGGCATAAACGCCGCGGAAGTCCGCGTGCACCACTTTCTTGAAGTCGTCCGATTTCTTGTCCTTGAATGCCTGCCACGCGGCTTTTTCCTTTGCCATCATGGTGTCCTTGTCCGGCGCGGCTAGCGAGATAGCGATTGTCGCGAAGAATGCGGTCACTGCATAAGTCATGTATTTTTTCATAAATCCTTTCGATTCAGGTTGAAGTTCGAGGCTAGAGAGGCTCACAGACAGCGTCAACACATTAGGACCCAGGCGACGTGACACGTGATTGTAGGGTGTCTGTCTAAGGCGCCGATTTTCTACAAATCTGTCTGGCACATCCGCCGTGCAAAAAAAACCGCGGCCGGCGACCGCGGCTACAAATCCTACGGCTCGAATGGCGCGGTACCGATTGGGGATGGCGTCGGGGTTTGAAGTGCGTTTGAATTTTCCGACGGCCGCTCAGAATACAACATATCGAGCGACAAGGTGGGCGGAGCTACCGGATTCACGACCGATTCTTTCTCCGGCGCAGCGCCGCCGGGCTTTTGTCGCCGATAATCCGCCATAACAAGCGGAGGCTTCTTGTTGTCAGCGAGCGCACCAAAGTTGTCGATCCCAGTGCAGATGGCATCAGCTAATTTTTTTCGCCATCCAGGGTTGGCAATCAACCGGCTTTCGCCGCGCTCAGTCAGAAAGCCGCCTTCCACCAGCACCGCTGGAATTTTGGTTAAGCGCAGGACGGCGAAGCGGGCGCGTTTTATTCCGCGATCAAATTCGCCAATTTGGTCCAGTAGCGAGTGATAAATGCAACTGGAAAGCTCCACGCTAGCGGCGTCGGCTTCGGTGCCGTTTTGAATATTGACCGAGCCAAGAGTAAGACCGTCCTCATAAGTGGAAGGGGCGCCGCGCGGAGTGAGTGAATAAATTTCGAAACCGGTCGCGATTGGATCGCGATCGGTGGCGTTGAAGTGCAGGCTAACGAAAATTGAATCGTGAGTGGCATTGGCGATCCGCGCACGTAATTCCAACGGGACAAAGACATCGCTTTCTCGGGTCATGATCACGCGAAAACCTTTCGCCTGCAGCAATGGCCGGAGCTGCCGTGCCAGATCAAGGGCGTAATCCTTTTCGTAGCCATACCCACTGATCGCGCCCTTATCGAAACCGCCATGACCGGGATCGAGCACGACTGTTTGCACGCGGCCGAGCTTTGGGATCATGTTCGGCCGCAACTGCGGCTCGAGCGTTTTGGCGAGATCGATTCGCGAGACGACGATTTTCCCGTCGTGGACGAACACCGGGAAGCTCAACCAATTGCGCACCCCGTTGATCAGCATTTCCCGGCTGTCGATATGAAATTGCATTTCGTTCTTGCCGTTGTTGAGCTCCACATTTTTGCCGTTGATGGCCGGGCCGGGGAAGCCATAGAACTGCGCAATATTATCGACACTGAGAAAATCACGGCCGTTGATTTTGATGACCTGCCATTCGACTCTCGCCACCGCAATCTGCCCGCTGGCAAAAAAGCAGGCGCAGATCGCGCATAAGATGAGGAGACGTGAGCACATGACCTGAAAAACCGCGCAGGATAAATGCCATCGCTGGTAGCTAGTTGGCTCATTTGCCCATGGTATTCGCATTTCTAAGCAATAGTTATGGGAGTGGGTTTTCCTGTTCGCCCCGTCTTTAATAATAATCGCACTTTCCTTGGTTTTCGCGCGGTCTTTCGGCGCCAAAGGCAGGCGTTTTGTCTGGAGGGACATGCTTCTGCACGTCTAGGGCATGCGGAAGCAGGCTCCTCCATCTAATTAAGACGCCATCTAACAGCGAAACCGCCTGCAATCATTTTATTAGCACGCGGCGCGGGTTGCTTCACGTTGGACAATACGGGCGTTTTCGCCTTTCGTGACGAATGCGAAACTCGACGTGTTTGTCTCTTTTAGGCGTGCTGACGGCTGCAACCGCGCTTGCGCAGACCGAGCCACAAAAATCTCCGCCGCTCGCCACCGCCACCCCACCACCGAGTGTCCAAACTGCCGGGAAAATTCCGGCGGAGAAAAGTCCGCCACCACCCACGAGTCCAGTCGCGCAAACGCAGGGAGAAATCACTACTCCAACGCCGGAGGACAAGAACGCGCCGCCCTTCGACATCGCCAACATGGATACGTCGGTGAAGCCTTCGGACGATTTCTTTCTCTATGCCAATGGCGGGTGGATCAAACGCACACCAATTCCGCCCGAATATTCCCGCTGGGGTAGCTTCAATCAGCTAATCGAAAAGAATAACGACGCGCTTCATAACGTTGCCGAACGCGCGACCAAAGAAGCGACCGCGACAGATCCGGATGTGAAAAAGGTCGGCGATTATTATGCCAGTGGAATGGACGAAGCGACGGTAGAGGTGGCGCGCGCCAAACCGTTAGCTGACGAGCTTAAGCGAATTGATGGCGTAAAGGATCGCAATGATGTGCTAAAGGAAATCGCGCATCTACACACGCTTGGGGTTACGTCTCTCTTCGGGTTCACTTCCGGCCAGGACGATAAGAACAGCACAATGGTCATCGCGCAGGCCTACCAAGGCGGGTTGGGTATGCCCGACCGGGATTATTACACCAAGACAGACGACGCTTCGAAGAAACTTCGCGACCAATACGTGCAGCATGTTACCAAGATGCTGACATTGCTGGGCGAGGACCCGAAAGCCGCCGGCGAGCACGCAAAAAAGATTCTCGCGCTCGAAACCAGTCTCGCGCAAGCCTCACGCACCAAGGTCGAGCTGCGCGACCCGCAAAAGAATTATAACAAAATGAAGACATCGGCCCTCCAGGCCCTCACGCCCGACTTCAAGTGGGATGCTTATTTCCAGGAAAGCAATCTGCCGGATCCCGGTGATCTGAACGTCGGTCAACCGGATTTCTTCAAAGGCGCGAATAAAGTTTTTGCGAGCACGCCGGTTGAGGTGTGGAAGGAATATTTTCGCTGGCATCTCGTGCATGCGACCGCCTCGGAGCTTTCCGCCGATTTCGTAAACGAAAATTTCAACTTCTACGAAACGACTTTGCGCGGAACCAAACAAATCAAGCCGCGCTGGAAACGAGTAGTGGCATCGACGGACAGTTCTATCGGAGAAGCGCTGGGAAAACTTTATGTCGCCGATTATTTCCCGCCCGAATCAAAAGCGCGGATGCTAGATCTCGTTAACAACTTGCGATCGGCCTTGGCCGATCGGATCAAAACGCTGGAATGGATGGACGATGCGACCAAGGAAGCAGCCTTGAAAAAGCTCGCGGCTTTCACGGTTAAGATCGGTTACCCGGACAAGTGGCGCGATTACTCCGCGTTGCAAATCGACCATGGGCCATTCGTGCTCAACGCCATCCGAGCGTCGATGTTCGATGTCCATCGCGAATTGAACAAGATCGGCAAACCGGTCGATCGCTCGGAATGGGGCATGACTCCACCAACGGTGAACGCGTATTACAACCCGAAGTTGAATGAGATTGTCTTCCCCGCCGGGATTCTGCAGCCGCCCTTTTTCAATCCCAAAGCAGACGACGCAATTAACTACGGCGGCATCGGTGCCGTCATCGGTCACGAGATGACGCATGGATTCGACGATCAGGGACGGCAGTTCGATGAAGTCGGCAATCTCCGTGATTGGTGGACGCCGGAATCGGCGGCCAAATTCAAGGAACGTTCCGGCGCGATCGTGAAACAATATTCCGAGTATGAACCGCTACCGGGCTTGCACGTGAACGGCGAGCTGACGCAGGGCGAGAACATCGCGGACATCGGCGGGGTCAAGATCGCGTATGCGGCCTTACAGAAAGCGCTCGCTGGAAAACCGCAGGAAAAAATCGACGGCTTTACCCCGGAGCAACGATTTTTCCTGGGGTTCGCCCAAATCTGGCGCTCGGTCCAACGGGACGAAGATCTGAAATTAATGGTGAACACGAACCCGCATTCGCCCGCGCGTTACCGCGTCAACGGCCCGCTATCGGATTTAGTGGAATTTCAGAAAGCGTTCAATTTGCCGGATAATTGTCCGATGGTGCGGCCGGCGGAGAAGAAGGTTAATATTTGGTGACACCGGAACATAGACTTTCAGTCTGTGTGCCCAGCGGAATTTTACTCCGCTGAAATCCGGAAAGCGGGCAAGATGCCCGCTTGGCGCACAGGCAGGAATGCCTATGTTCCACTAACCAGGAGGCGTTATGGCTAAGTGCGATGTTTGCGGGAACGACTACGACAAGTCATTCCAAGTTATCTCGGCCGGAAAAACTCGGACCTTTGACAGCTTCGAATGCGCGATTCACATGCTGGCACCAACCTGTCCTCATTGTAATTGCAAGGTAATCGGTCACGGTGTCGAAGCTGGCGGCCAGATCTATTGCTGTGTCCATTGCGCCGAAGAATCCGGCGCACATGGATTGAAAGATCGCAACTGAAGAATTGTAGGGCGACCATTCCTGGTCGCCCATTTTTTAGACCGGCAGGCGACACGCCTGCTCTACAAGACTCCGTCCTCGCAAGTTGACTTCAAGATGGCGCAACGAGATCCCTCGGTCCGACCCGGACTGGCGTTTTCCGCTCGGGATGACGAGCGGGGCTGCGCTTCTACCTCGGAGTAATGGAGGAATGCTCGCGCGCTCCGCACTAGGTCATTACTCCAACCACCCCATTTTCCTTGTCCTTGACAATCGACGGGTCCATTTCTCGAAGGTGCTCAGATTATTCGACCTTGTTAGTATCAGTATTCCTGGAAACTATCTTAACCCTGCTTAGTGCGAACATTATAGGCTTGCAAAAAAATTGCCCATTGATCATACTCGACCGAAGTGGGCCTCGTAAATCGCTCATACCTAAAATTGCTTTGCGCTATTGCGATCGCTGTGGTTGCCACCGGTCGACTTGCATCTGCAAATCTCATTGTTAATCGCGGGTTCGAGACCGGCGACTTCACTGGCTGGACAACCTCACCCGCTGCGAGCGGAAGCAATTTATTCGTCGCCCCCAACCCGCACTCCGGCACCTATGCCGTCTCTTTCGGCGCGCTTAGCACGGATTTGGACGCCATCAGTCAAACCTTCGCGACGACACCCGGTAATCGGTACAATCTAAGCTTTTGGCTCGAGCTCGAAAATCAGAACAACGAGTTTCAGGTTACCTTTGGCGGCGTTACCCTTCTGGACCTCATTGATAAGGGGCCTCCACTGGGGAGAGAACATTATAGGCAATTCGCCTTCTCCCGCCTTGCAAAGGGCAGCTCAACGACATTGGAGTTCGCCGGGCGGAACGCGCCCAACTTCTCTTATCTCGACGACGTTTCGGTGACGCCCAGTGTCAGCGTCACCGATTCCGGTTCCATCGCAATGCTGTTCGGAGTAAGTGCTGCTGCCTTGCTTTTCGCCAGGATGCATTTCCGCCAAATTGCCTAACCACCAGCTCGTTGGTGTCGGAAATACTGGCCAAAAGCGAGGTCGCGAAAAACCCGCCGCCATCGGGTTCACATTTGGTGAACCGCGAGTTAGCGGCAATTGATGTGGGATTTGGTCCACGCTACCTCCTCACCATTCAAAACCTCATCTCACTCTTTGACGACTTTGCCTCCCCACCCCAAAATCTTCGCTTTCGTCCCCGCGGCCTCGGCTTCCTTGATGTCGCCGTTGCGATTGTAGAAAAGCGACAAGCTGGTCCAGCCGATCTGATCGTTAGGCCGCAATTCCGTGGCGCGCTTTCCCGCTTCAATTGCTTCCGGAAATCGCCCGATTTTCATCAGCGTCATTCCGAGCGCGTGCCAGCCGTCAAAAAATTCCGGATCGATCTCCACGCACCGCCGATATTTCTGGACCGCGCTTTCCAATTCCCCGGTCGCGAGATCACCATTCGCGTCGTCGAAGATTTCGTCGCGCGATTCCATGTC
>QHRJ01000150.1:6873-10043 GCA_003220075.1 Verrucomicrobiota bacterium | reverse complement strand
CGGAATCGCCCACGATTTGAACAACATTCTCACCGTTATTTCCGGCAATATCGGCCTGGCCCAGCTCGAAGCGCCGGTGGAGGAAAAGAATTTGCTTGGTTGCCTGGCGAAAGCATCACAGGCAGCGCAGGAAGCCGCCCACATGTCTAGCCAGTTGCTCACCTTTTCCAAAGGGGGCTCACCGGTGAAAAAAATTGTGAGGATGTCCGAGCTGCTGGCGAAGTCAGCGCATTTTTCGCTACATGGCTCAAATCTGCGCGCAGAAATGAATATTCCGCCGGATCTTTGGCCGACCGAAGTCGACCCCACCCAAATCGAGCAGGTGATCAACGCACTCATGATTAATGCTCGCGAAGCGATGCCTTCCGGCGGCACGGTGGATATTTCGGCGCGCAACATAGAACTGGACGACAAACCGGGCGCGCTCTTGCCGGGCGGCCGCTACATCAAAGTTGCGATCGCGGACGACGGGGGTGGCGTTCCAGTGGATATGGCGACGAAAATTTTCGATCCCTATTTCACTACTAAACCGGTGAGCAGCGGGTTGGGCCTTTCGATTAGTTTTTCTATTGTTAAGAAACACGGAGGGATGTTGCACCTCGAACAATCCTCCCCCGTGGGCGCCGTCTTTTCCTTCTATCTTCCAGCAGCCAGGGCCGAACCAGCAGTCGTAAAGACGGTAGCAGGCTCAGGATTGCCATCTACACTTCAACGTATCCTGGTGATGGACGACGAGGAGGGAATTCGGGAACTCACTTCGCAATTGCTCAATACGCTGGGTTACGAAGTCACGGCCGTGACCGATGGCGTGGAAGCGGTGAATACTTACGAGCGTGCCATGCGGCGCGGCGAACATTTTCAGGCGGTGATTTTGGATGCGACTATTCGCGGCGGCATGGGTGGGCTGGCCACGATCTCGCGTCTGCGCAATATCGATCCCAGCGTCGTCGCCATTATTTGCAGCGGTTATTCCGACGAAGCGGCGCTGGCGGAATTTTTGCAATATGGATTCCGCGGGGCATTACCGAAGCCATTTACCCGGCGCGATCTGGCAGATGTATTGCAACGCGCGGTTATGACTTCGAAAACCGAGCCGGCGTTCGTCCGCTAGCTCTTGCGCAACTTTTCCAGCGCGGCAATGATGGCGTCCGGTCCGCCCTCGATGTAGCCGAAGAAATTGGCCACTCGCTTCCCTTCGGGGTTCAATACGATCAGGGTCGGAAAACCTTCGATTTCATATTCGCTGGCCAATTTCATGTTTTGCTTTTTGACCGCGTCGCTTTGCGGTTTGGCCCGAGGGAAATCGAGTTCGACCAGAACCAGATTCTTTGCCGCGTAGTCCTGGAACTCCGGTTTGGAAAAAATTTCGGCCTGCATGCGCTTGCAATAACCGCACCAATCCGAGCCGGTGAAATCGAGCAAGACAAGCTTGTGGTCCGATTTCGCTTTCGCCTTGGCTGCATCGAAATCGGTCAGCCAGTTGACCTCGGCCGAGGCGAAACTGGCGGAAACGAAAATTATAGAACAGAGGAGGAACAGTTTCGTCACGTCACAAGTTTCCGCCACAGAAGCGGCTTGTGCAAGTCAACCATCCCAGAGGAAAGGTGGAGACCCGGCGCGGGAAAACGCCGGGCCTTCACCAGAAGATCACCTGATATGTCCGGAGACGAGCTTGGTCATCTCGAACATACTAACCTGACTCTTGCCGTTAAATACCGGCTTGAGTGAATCGTCCGCGTTGATCATCGTTCGTTTCTTTTTATCCTGACAACCGTGTTTCTTGATGTAGTCCCACAGTTTTTTCGTGAGCTCGGAACGTGGTATTGGTTTCGAGCCAACGATGGCAGAGAGTTTTTCATCAGGCTGGACGGGGCGCATGAATGCGGCGTTCGGCTTGCGTTTGGACTTTTTGGCTTTGGTTTTCGGCATGACCGCTGATTAAAACCGAAGCGACGAGCAGGGCAATATATTTTTTGCCTCGGAGAAATTAATTTTTTTCATTGAGGCGCCGGACGACCAGCGCCGCGATGTCATCCGGCGGGACAGAACCGTCGGGGGTCGGCGCGAGTTCGCGCAATAAATTTTGCAGAAACGACTGGGCGTCGCCGGGCGCGGCAAGTAATTGTTTCGCCACCAGCGCAGGCGCGAGCCGGGGTTGGTCGCTCTCGCCTGCGCCGTACAAACCATCGGTGTAAAGCAGAAACAAATCTCCGCTGCTCAATCGCACCGGCGTCTCGTTAAAGCTTGAGCCGGCGACCAGACCCAGCGGCGGCGAGGTCGAAGCGACTGATTCTGTTTGTCCGTCGTGTCGTGCCACCAGCAGCGGTGGATGGCCTGCGCCCACGATGCTGCCCGCGCCGCTCCGCGGATCGAGCGCCACGCACATCGCCGTCATGAAGGAGCGGGCGCCGAGAATGCTGCGAAAATCGCGATCGACTGCACGCATGATTTCCGCTGGGGTTTCGTTTTCGGCGTTCGCATGATGAAAAAGCAATTTCGCCAGCGTGGTCAGCAGCGCTGCGGCCGCGCCATGCCCGGTTGCATCAGCAATCCAAAAAAGCATCCGGCCATCGCGCATGCGAAGCCAACCATAAATATCGCCGCCCACTTGAATGACCGGACGATAAAACGCCGCAATCTCCCACCCGGGCAACGCTGGTGGTGTGGCCGGAATCAGAGAGCGTTGCGTTCGTTGTGCGGCGTCAAGGTCCTGTTCCAAATTTCCGCGCCACGCTTCCAATTCTTCGTTTTGCTTGAGCAGTTGGTCGCGCATCGAACTCAACCGCAATTGGGTTTCGATGCGTGCGCGGAGCACCTCCGGATGGATGGGCTTGGTCACGAAATCGTCCGCTCCCGCTTGGAGACATAGCACCTCACTTTCCTCTCCGCCGTGGCCGGTAAGCATGATCGTCGGAATCTGCGCCACCGCCGGGGAAGGATCGGCCCGAATTTGTTTTGAAACATCAGCGCCATCGAGGCCGGGCATATCGTAATCAAGGAGGAGAAGACAGGGCGGCTGCTTGCGGACGAGTTCCAACGCTTTTTCGCCACTCTCGGCTTCGGCGCAGGCATAACCGGCGGCGGTCAACGTTCGCGCCAGCAACCGCCGGCTCGCCCGATCGTCATCAACCACTAGGATTGGATTCTCTGCGCACGTCATCTTTGAAATA
>QHRJ01000150.1:0-6855 GCA_003220075.1 Verrucomicrobiota bacterium | reverse complement strand
GGGCGGTTGCGTCGAATCGAATTTATGAAATGTTCATCGTGGCTGGTTTTTCTCGCCGGTTTTGTCTTCGTATCCTGCGCTGAAGATGAGCCGGCAGTGCGTCATAGGGTGGCGCGTTATCCAAATGCGCCCGAAGACCAAACGGTCACGCAGCCCTATAATCCCAACCAGCCGCCGGCGCCGCCCGAGACAACCACGGAGAATCCGCCACCGGAAGCCTCCGCGTCACCCGCAGCGAGGACAACCAAGGGCGATCTGCCTTACGGTATTCCGGTCCCGGGAAAAGCTGGATTTGTGACCAGCCCCTATGCGCCCAATCAGGGCTATGTTGATGTTCGCGGTTTTCCGCCGGGAACCGAAGTGAAAGATCCTTACACCAACAAAATCTTTCTGGTGCCGTAGGAATCTCGCTTCTTTTGGAGTGAAATAGTCGCGTTGCTGGACAAGCGCGCCGGATATCGGATGATTCCTCCTTCCAGGTTTGGGGCGGCTGCGGATTTGAAACGTTAAATGGAACTTCGCGTCAAACGCGCACCTCACATCGACACGGAAATCACCGTGCCGGGGGACAAGAGCATTTCGCATCGGGCCGCCATTATCGCTGCGCTCTCCAATGGAGTTTGCCGTCTCGATGGATTCCTCATCGGTGACGATTGCATGCGCACCGTTAATGCCTTGCGCGCGCTCGGGGTTCGTATCGATGAGGGGGAGCCCAATGCAATTATCGTCCATGGAAAAAAGCGCGTGCTCAATCCGCCGGCCGCCGAAATTGAGTGCGGCAATTCCGCTACCACCATGCGATTGATGGCGGGGCTTCTCGCAGGACAAACATTCGAGAGCCGCCTGGTAGGAGATGCTTCTCTTTCCAAGCGGCCAATGGATCGCGTCATTGCTCCATTGCAGCGGATGGGTGCAAACATTACCGCGGAAGGCCCGGGCGAGACCCCGCCGCTGCGTATACACGGGGGCTCGTTGCGCGGAATTCGCTATCAAATGCCCGTCCCCAGCGCCCAGGTAAAAAGCGCAATCTTGCTCGCCGGTCTTTTTGCCAAAGGAAAAACCGCAGTTGTCGAGCAGACGCAGACTCGCGATCACACCGAGCGAATGCTGCGTTATTTCTTCGTTCGCACGACGCGGGACGAAAACGGCACCATCGCGATTTTTGGCGATCAGGTTCCGGAGTCGCGCGACTTCCGCATTCCCGGTGATCTTTCTTCCGCGACCTACTGGCTGACAGCGGCGGCCGCGCAACCCGGAGGACATTTGCTCGTCCGCGAACTCGGCTTGAACACCACGCGGACGCCGGTGCTCGGTGTTCTGGTCCGCATGGGAGCCCAGGTTCGCGAAGCGATTGAAGATGTGGATCAACTCGAGCCGCGCGGCATCGTGGAAATAAACGGTGCGATGTTGAAAGGAACCGTCATTCAAGGAAAAGAGGTCGCGCAATTGATCGACGAGCTTCCGGTGCTGGCAGTGGCCGGTGCCCTCGCCAATGGCACCACCATTATCCGGCAAGCTCAGGAATTGCGGGTAAAGGAAACCGACCGTATTGCTGCGATCGCTCACAACTTGCGAATAATGGGCGCGCAAGTGCTCGAGTTAAGTGACGGGCTCGAGATTCATGGTCCGGCGCCGTTGCGCGGCGGACGCGTCGCCAGCTTCGGCGATCATCGCATCGCCATGGCGTTTGCCATTGCCGGACTTTTCGCTGATGGCGAAACCATCATCGAGGACGCCGAATGTGTGGAAATTTCCTATCCCGGTTTTAAAAACGCGCTCGAACAATTCATGACCGCAAAGCGCGGCCCGGGAAGCACACCCGTATTCGGATCACTCTCGCTCGCGCCGGTTGACGAATAGTCGTTAGCCGACGCTTGCCATCTTTGCGCGTGTCATCCCGAACCCCGAATGCCGTTCGGGGTGAGGGACCTCGCGAGTAGATGATGTGTGTGCAAGCTACTTTGTGTGACCCAACCACCGTGGGGAGGTCCTTCGCTTGCGCTCGGGATGACAGCCGCGCGTGACCAAGAGCTTGCTTCCGCGCGATTTCCAATGAAGAAACGTCGCAAGCCTCCATGCCCACCCACCACATCATCGCCATCGATGGTCCGGCTGCTTCCGGCAAAAGTAGCGTTGCCCGCGCCTTGGCACAGCGACTTGGATTTTCCTACGTGAACTCCGGTGCGATGTATCGCGCGGTGACGTGGCACGTTTTGCAACGCGGCCTGAACGTGCACGAACCAGCTGCTGTTGCCACCGCCACCGAGCAATCCAGAATCGTTTGCGATCTCGTCGATAACCAGTCGCGCATGTTAATTGATGATCACGATCCGACGCCGCATTTGCGCGAAGACGATGTCAATCGCGCCGTTTCTCTCGTCAGCAGTGTCCCGCGCGTTCGCGAGATTCTTGTCGCTCACATGCGCGGGTACGGAAAGAAAGAGAACGTCGTCATGGAAGGTCGCGACATCGGGTCAGTTGTTTTTCCGGAAACGCCTTTCAAATTTTATATCGATGCCTCCCCGGAGGTGCGGGTGCGACGGCGGCTGGCCGAAGGGCAGCGCGATGAAATCGCCGCGCGCGATCGCGCCGATTCTTCGCGCGTCGCTTCACCGCTTGTCATCGCACCGGATGCCGCGGTCATCGATACCTCCGCGCTCACCATCGATGGCGTGGTCGATCAAATCATGCAGCGATTGGTAGCAAAAGGTTTGCCGGTTCACTCCCAGACAGCCACACCGGGCGGGCAACGGATGAATCCGTACTATTGGCTGGGATACACCCTGTCCCGTTTACTCGCTCAAAGCTTTTTTCGATTCCGCATCATGCATCGCGAACGTATGATCCAAAGCGGCCCGCTGATTCTGGCGATGAATCATCAGAGCTTTTTCGATCCGCCGCTGGCGGGGAACGCTTCCAATCGCGCCATTTTTTTTCTGGCCCGCAAAACCTTGCTCGATCACTGGTTTTGGGGCTGGCTTCTGCCCAAGCTGAATGTTATCCCAGTCGATCAGGAAGGCAGTGATCGCAGCGCTCTTAAAGCATTGATTCGAATTTTACGGGCGGGAGAAGCGACGCTGGTGTTTCCGGAAGGAGCGCGCACACTCGACGGTAATTTGCAGCCGGCCCAGCCCGGTCTTGGCCTGGTGATTGCGAAAACGCTGGCGCCGGTTGTGCCGATGCGCATCTTCGGCGCGCACGAGGCCTGGGCACGTGGCAGCAAAAAAATTCGCCTTCATCCGATTACCATCGTCGTTGGGCATCCGATTTTTTTCACTCAAGCGGACATCGCCGAACGAGGAAAAGACGTGTATCAACGTTTGAGCGAGCGGGTGATGAACGAAATCGCTAAACTAACGATCGATGGAAACGGGTAAGGAAAAGGAAGAGAGTATTTCGACAAGCGCATTGATCGCGATGGTCGCGATTGTTGTTGGACTAATCGTCGTTGCGAGCTATGCCAACTGGCAAAATGCGCATCGCGATCGAATTGAAACGACAACCATCACCCGCTTTACCCCGGAAGCGTCGGCTTCGCCAACACCTTAAGTTCCGGTCATCGCGAGCGAAGTCGAGGGATCCCGTTGAAGTTACCTTAAAGCTTACGCGGCGGGATCCCTCGACTTCGGTCGGGATGACGGTGGGCTTGCACTGGCCGGCAGCCGATGCCACGTCTAAAGGTTGATGAAAAAGGCTTTCTGCGTCCTGGCGCTGAGCGCATGTTTTTTTGCGTATCAGAAACAGCAAGCTAGTGACGAGGTACGTGCCCAGATTCAATCTGAGGTGCCTTCGCCGGCGGAAGGACCGGCAGAAATCGGGAAGACGCCGACTCCAGCAGACATGGCGACGACGCCGAGACCGGTTGCATCGGTCACACCGCATGCGGAGGCAAGCACGACTCCCAGTGCGACGCAGACTCCGATTTTATCGCCAACTGCGACACTGATGCCCGCGATTTCATCCACACCGAAATCGACCGCGCAAACGCCCGAGGCTGGCAAAAAACCAGTTGCTACTTCGACGCCGCGCTTGCGGCTTAACCCGCTATTGACGGGTACGCCCCTTCCGGCAGCAACTGTATCGGCCGAATTCAATTCTCCTGCATCGTCGGTTGCTCCGACTGTTTCCGCCAAGACTGGGTCGCAGGCTCAAAAAACCGCAAAACCCGAGGCCTCAGCGTCCGCGACCGCTTCGTGGATTCGCAGCGCCAGCGGTAAACCGCGAACAAAGCCATCCGTTTCGCCATCTCCGTCGCCGTGAGTTCATCATCCCGAGCGAAGTCGAGGGATCCCGTTAAAGTCACCTTAAAGCTTCGCGGCGGGATCCCTCGACCGCGCTCGGGATGACGCTGAGCTGTTGCCGCGATCTTGTTGCGCCGCCAACTGCTGCGCGTATGCCAGGGTGTCAATATTCTCGATCGTCTTGTCGCGCCGTATGGCTTTGATTCGGGGAAAACGCAAGGCGAGTCCGCTGGAGTGGCGCGTGCTTGGTTGAATGGAATTGAAGGCAACTTCCAAAACGACGTCGGGTTTCACTTCGCGATAGCGCCCGCGCTCAATCAGCGTGTTATCCTTGAAATGCTCGGTCAGCTCGGCGATCTCGGCGTCGGTCAGTCCGCTATAAGCTTTGCCGATTGGTAATAATTCGCCGTTCTGTTCATCCCGCACGGCAAAGGTATAATCGCTGAGCACGTGATTTCTTTTTCCGTGGCCAAGCTCGGCTGCCACGACCACGACATCGAGCGTCGCCAGCTCCTTCTTCAGCTTGAACCAGAACATTCCGCGCCGTCCCGGCGAATAAAAACTTTGCGGATCCTTGACCATGAGGCCTTCGTTCAAACGCAGCCGCGCGCGCTTGAATTCCCTCTCGATCTCGTTAGCGGAATGCGCTGCCACCACCGACGCGATCTGAAATTTCGACGGCAGCTTTAAACCGCGCAAAAGCTCGCGTCGCTCGCGCAGCGCAGTTCTCAACAAGGAACGGCCGTTCAAAAATAATAGATCAAAGGCAACAAATATTACCGGCACGTCGGCCGAAGAAGTCTCAAACAAATCGAGCGCGTCGGTTTTTCGCCCAAGTCGTTTCTGCAAATCGAAAAATGTCAGCCTGCGATCCTCGGCAAACGCGATGATCTCGCCATCCAGAATTACTTCTTCTGAAAATTCGCGCGCCTGCTCGGCGATTTCGGGAAATTGGCTCGTGATACGTTTGAGGTCGCGTGAAAAGATTTCGGAGCGTGCCCGACTGGCGTGCAGTTGCGCGCGAATGCCATCAAATTTGTCCTCTACGTATACTGTAGGCGGCGATTGTTTAGCTGCCGGTGTTGTAGCTGCCGCCGTCTCTGGCGACAGGTTTTTCGGTTCTGCCGCTGAGACAGCGGCAGCTACATCGACGAATCGTTTCCAGATTGCTTCGGCGGTTGGTTCAGGGCTGGCGAGCATGCATTTGATGGGGCGAAAAAGCGAAAGTTCCGCTCGGTGAAGCTCGTTATTTCTTGCCAGAACCGCGGTGCGTCCAATGTCGCCGAGGAGCATGTTCGCTTCCTTCACCTCATCGAGCGGAGCATTGAACGCCTTGGCGATTGCTTCCTCGACCAGGCCCTCGCGTAATCCGATGCGTAGATCGCCAGTGAGAATCTTGACCACATACTGACCTTCCCGCGCAGAGAGGCGTGCCACGCGATTTTGCAGCGCCTCCTTTTTCGCTACGGGCCCACGCAGTTTCTGGAGTTCTTCAAAAAACTTGTAGGATTCGATAATACCGAAAGGCTCCGGAACGGTACGACCATCGAGTACATCGAACCCAGTTTTGCCGGCGTCACCATGACTGTGGGCAATGCGGCGAAATTCTGCGTCGCTGATTTTTGTTGCGCCGCCAAGGGCCCGGTAAATGACGGAGCCACCCACTTGCAGCGTGCGCAGATCGGTTTGCGGAAAAGCATGACCGGTAAAATAAACCGTGGCGATCGCGAGTTGCTCGTCATCGAGCGTCGAGAAATATTCTGCTAACAGACGAACCTTCTCGAGTTTTGCCGGAGTCGCCGCAATCGCCTGGCCAACATTTGCGAACCCGAGAAATTCCGATGGAGCTGGCGTTGTAGCTGCCGCCGTTACTGGCGGCGGACCATTCGATTCTGCGGTTGAGACGGCGACGGCTATATCGGGTGATTCTGCAAGAGAAGTCCCGAAAGTGAGCTCCATCTGATTTTCCTCGGTCAACGCCCACGCCTCGATCCCGCGCGCGCGTAAATCGAGCGCGAATTGCGCGGCAAATCCGTGCAAAGTGAAAACCCGTTTCGGTCCCACCAGCGCGACGTAGCGCAACAGATCATCGTAATCGGCGTGATCGGACAGTGGGAAGGCCGCGTCGACCTGATAGCGATAAATCGCACTCGGATCGACCGCCCAGCCGCTAATCATGGCTACGCGTTTGTGCGGTATTTTCTCAAGCATGCGCGAGCGATTCGCGCTCGGCGGACAAATCAGAACTTTGCCGGCGAGATCATTCGGCTGATAACGAAGGTAATGACAAAATTTCTGGCCGTATTGTTCGTAAATACGAGTCATTCGATAGACCGAACCGTGAAGCATCGGTACGAGATCGGCTCCGGCGAGGGCACAAAGGATTTCCTGCGCTTTGCCCAGCGAATAGCCGAGTAGCACCGGAACTTCATCGTTCTCGATCGCGTCGCGGCAAAAAGCGATAATTTGCGCGATCACTTCCTCGGTCGGCGGCAGGCGATAACGCGGAATGCCGTAGGTTGTTTCCATGATCAGGGTGCTGGCCGCCGTCCATTCCGCGGGTTCGGCCGATTGACCCCGGCGCAATTTGAAATCGCCGGTGTAAAGCAGCGAA